>JAAFIJ010000290.1 GCA_013298675.1 Rhodobacterales bacterium
CGCTTTGGTGAAAATGCAACTGGCCGAAAGCACTATTCTGGGGCAGGGCTTGCGCAAGATCGTGGAAAAGAGCGGCGGGTTTGACGGCAACTTTATGGGCCTTGGTCAACGGCAAGCAGAGCAGGCTTGCGTTGCCTTGCAAGCCCGCGGGTTGCAGTGCTTTGCCATTGGGCCGTAACGCATGACGGGTTTTGCTTTTGCACCGATGATAACACCAAGCCTGCCTGTTGAAGGGCAGGCTTTGCGCTTTCCAGTGCGCCGGATTTTCTGTGTCGGGCGCAACTATGCCGAACACGCCCGCGAAATGGGTCATGATCCAAACGCTGAACCACCGTTCTTTTTCACCAAACCAGCAGATGCCTTGGTGCAATCAGGTGCGACAATACCCTATCCGCCCGCGACTGCTGATCTGCACCATGAGGCAGAATTGGTGGTGGCTTGTGGTAAGGGTGGCGCAAACCTGACGCCTGAAGCGGCACTTGATATCGTTTGGGGATATGCAAGTGGCAATGACTTGACCCGCCGCGATCTGCAAGCAGAGGCAAAAGCCGCGCGACGTCCTTGGGATATGGCCAAAGGGTTTGACCGATCCGCTGTTGTGGGGGCGATCCGTCCGGCGTCGGATGGAATGCCTTTGGGTCGCATCAGTTGTCATGTTGATGGTCGCTGCACCCAAGACGCGCTTATTTCCCAGATGATCTGGTCAGTCGGTGCGATCATCGCCCATCTGTCTGCTTTGGTCGAATTGGCACCCGGAGATTTGATCTTTACCGGAACGCCAGCCGGCGTTGGTCCGATTGCGCGGGGTGCCACAGTAAGCGTGCAAATTGACGGGCTTTCCCCCGCAACCGTAACGATTGTCTAAAGGTATCTTGGCGCTGCGGCCCGGCGTAAACGATCGTTGATCGCCCGTCCCAACCCGTTTTCCGGGATGGGGGCGACTGTGATGGCCCCATCGGGCCCCGCCAAAAGATCCGCCTCGCGCAGCAAATGAAATAGATTTGCGGCGGCCTCTATCAGGTCGGCGCCGGGCGACAGGTTCAGACTTGACCGACAATTTGGCGCGTCCGGGCCAAAGCCAAGGTGAACCGCCCCTGCCGTGTTGACCGTGACATTCAAGGTAACCGATGCATTCGGGGCATAGTGGCTGGCCAATTGTCCGGGGGCCGAGGGTTTGATCGCCGATCCGCCGGTTTGTAGTGGGCCAAGCATCGCCTCTAGGGTCTCTAGGTCGATCCCGCCCGGACGCAACAATTCGGGTGCGCCCAACAGTCCCAAAATTGTGCTTTCAACGCCGACCGAACAGGTGCCGCCTTCCAGAACCGCTTCAATCTTGCCGCTCAAACCGTCAAACACGTGGGCCGCTCGGGTGGGTGAGATGCGACCCGACCGGTTGGCCGAAGGGGCCGCCAAAGGACCACCAAATGCAGTCAACAAGGCTTGGGCCACGGGATGGGCGGGGACACGGATGGCCACGCTGGGCAATTCCGCAGTGACCAAAGGCGATAGACCTGAGTCTGGACGTAGCGGAACCACAAGGGTCAGCGGGCCCGGCCAAAACGCCGCTGCAACCGCCATGGCGCGTGCATCGAACGCGCCGTACCGGCGCGCTTGGTCCAGATTGGCCACGTGCACGATCAATGGGTTAAAGCGCGGACGCCCTTTGGCCGCGAAAATACGTGCGACGGCATGGTCGTTTCGCGCGTCACCGCCAAGGCCGTAAACAGTCTCTGTCGCAAATGCCACCAACCCGCCTGCCAGCAAAATATTTGCCGCGCGGTCCAAGTCTGTCGCATTTGGAAAAAGATGCTCTGTTTGCATAGGTTTGTGACGCTGCGTCTGTCTTGAAGTGTTAAGGGGCTGCTTTAGGGTTGTGCCAATGGCCATAACCCCCTGCGCCAATTTTGCCAAGCGGTGTGGGACATGGAGAATAACAATGCCTTATGCCGCCCCGATTGCCGATTACAAATTTATTCTGGATCAGTTGATTTCGTTTGATCAGATCGCCGCGACCCAATTGTTTGGTGATGCAACCCCAGAAACCGTGGATGCGGTGCTCACAGAGGCGGCAAAACTGTGTGAAAACACGCTCGCCCCGTTGAACCGCATGGGCGACAAGCATCCAGCAAAGCTGGAAAATGGGGTGGTCCGCACCTCGCCTGGATATGCGCAAGGATACCGGGCGATTGCCGATGGCGGCTGGATCGGCATTTCTTCGCCACGGGCCTATGGTGGGATGGGGCTGCCGTTGGTTTTGGCAACCTGTGTCAACGACATGATGGGATCGGCCTGCTTGTCGCTGCAACTTAACCCACTGATGACCCAAGGGCAAATAGAGGCGCTGGAGCATCACGCATCTGATGCCATCAAAGCACTTTACATCCCACGTCTGATTTCTGGCGAATGGTGCGGCACGATGAACCTGACCGAACCGCAAGCAGGCAGCGATGTCGGGGCGCTGCGCACCAAGGCGGTTGCGAATGGCGATGGGACCTATGCTGTCAGCGGGCAAAAGATATATATCACTTGGGCGGACAATGATTTTACCGCCAATGTCTGTCATCTGGTTTTGGCGCGTCTGCCAGGTGGTGGCGAGGGGACACGCGGCATAAGCTTGTTCTTGGTGCCCAAGTTTTTGCCCAACGAGGATGGTACGCTTGGCGCGCGTAACGCGCTGCAAGTCGTCAGTCTGGAACATAAACTGGGGCTGCACGGATCCCCAACTGCCGTGATGCAGTATGATGGGGCGACAGGATGGCTGATCGGGGCAGAACACAAAGGAATGGCCGCGATGTTCACCATGATGAACAACGCGCGTTTGGGCGTGGGCATGCAAGGGGTGTCGGTGGCCGAGGCCGCGTTTCAACACGCACTTGTCCATGCAAACACCCGCAAACAGGGTCAAACCCCGCAAGGCGAAACCGCCATTGTTGATCATGCGGATGTGCGGCGGATGTTGGCGGAGATGAAGGCGGAAACCTTTGCCGCACGGGCAATCGGTCTGTCTTGCGCTGCGGCCATAGATATGGCGCGCGCCACCGGCAATCCCGAATGGCTGGCACGCGCGGCCCTTTTAACCCCGATTGCCAAGGCTTATGGCACCGATACGGGCTGTGATGTCGCGCAAAAGGGCATTCAGGTCCATGGCGGTATGGGGTTTATCGAGGAAACGGGTGCCGCGCAATTCGCCCGCGACGTCCGTGTCACGACGATATATGAGGGAACAAACGGCATTCAGGCGATGGATCTTGTGGGTCGCAAGATGGCCGATAAGGGTGACGCTGCGTTTCGTCTGATCGATGAGATGCAAGCCTACGCAGAGGCTGCGTGCGGCAAAATGGGCGCGCTGTCGTCTGACGTTTGGAACGCCTGTGAAGCGATGCGCAAAGCGACCGAGCATTTGGTGGCCACGCCCGTCGCGGACCGATTTGCGGTGGCCGTGCCCTACTTGCGCGCTTTTGCCTTGGTCTTGGGCGCGCAGTTTCATCTGCGCAGCGCGGTGGTTGACCCTGCGCGCTTGCCCTTGGCGCAATTCATGATCCGACGCTTGTTGCCCGCT
>JAAFIJ010000291.1:0-1634 GCA_013298675.1 Rhodobacterales bacterium
TTGCTGTCGCATTGCAGCCGAATTCTATTGTTGAAACACTTAAGCGACCAAAAAAATTCGGTCGCATGAGATACCGTTGTAATGATCGGGATCGGCAAATATTTGGTATGCGGCGGCAGGGGCATTAGTGGACGTTGACCCGCCCAGACCTGAAAGTGGTTGAGAAAATTCTGTTAATGACCACAAGAAAAGCGATGGGATACCTGTCTGGACGGCCGCTACATGCTGGATTAGACGTCAGGAATAACTTCAGAATTTCTCTTGACCGGGATGATACCAGACAATGACGCCTGCTGCACGCGCCTCTGCCGCGATTGACGTGTTGGATGACTATCTTGACGGCATGTCTGTTGAGGTCGCATTAACCCGTTGGGGGCGCAAAAGCAGATTTGCCGGATCATCGGACCGCGCGGCGGTCAGGGATTTGGTGTTTGACGCCCTGCGTTGCAAGCGGTCTTTTGCCGCCCTTGGCGGGGCGATGTCAGGGCGCGGGTTGGTGCTTGGCGGAATAAGAGCCAGCGGTAGCCATGTTGCGGATGTGTTTAGCGGCGAGGCGCACGCCCCCCAGCCGATTTCGGATGCAGACGACCCGCGCGAACCAAGCGCGACAG
The DNA here is from genome assembly GCA_013298675.1 of Rhodobacterales bacterium. Classification (GTDB taxonomy): domain Bacteria; phylum Pseudomonadota; class Alphaproteobacteria; order Rhodobacterales; family Rhodobacteraceae; genus JAAFU01. Next base: position 612 of record JAAFIJ010000291.1, read on the forward strand.
AGGCATGCGACTGCCCTGAATGGCTTGTCCCACGCCTGAAGCAGACTTTGGGCGATGATTTTAATCCGATCATGCTGGCGCTTCGCGAACGTGCGCCGGTGTTTTTGCGGGTCAATCTGCTAAAGTCCGACGTGGCACAAGCGCAAGCGGCTCTGCTCAGCGATGGGATCATGACCGAACCCTTTGGTGACATAAGTGCGTGCCTTCTGGTCGTTGAAAACACCCGCAAGATATTAACGTCACAGGCCTATCTGACCGGACTGGTGGAACTGCAAGACGCAGCATCACAGGCAGTGATCCTTGACTTGGCGGTGCAAAAAGGCGCGCGGATATTGGACTATTGTGCGGGGGGCGGGGGCAAAACGCTTGCCCTCGCGGCGCTTGCCCAGACGACGGTTTTTGCCCATGATTTCAATGCCGTACGTATGAAAGACTTGCCACAAAGGGCCGCGCGGTCCGGGGCCTTGGTTCAGATTGTGCAAGACCCGTCGACCCACGCGCCGTTTGATCTTGTTCTTGCAGATGTCCCGTGTTCGGGGTCAGGAAGCTGGCGCCGCGATCCGCAAGGAAAATGGGCTCTGACAGAGACGAAACTTGCCGATTTGATCCAAACGCAGGCAAAGATTTTGCGCGATGTCGCGGAATTTGTGTGCCCGGGCGGGACGCTGGCCTATGTGACCTGCTCACTCTTGGCGGACGAAAATGAAATCCAGATCAATGGGTTTATGAACGCAGTTGGCGGTTGGAAGCTGATGAAAACACATAGATTTACGCCGCTTGAGGGGGGGGACGGGTTCTTTTGTGCGGTGATGAAAAAAGCCAATAGCTAGGGGCTGCAATCTAGGGTAGATTTGAAAATAGCCATCACAGCATTAAGCTGAGATTAATACATAGTGCTCATTACTCTGGCTAAGCCTTTTCGAATGGAGCCAGCTATGTCTGACAATGCGGCCAATACGCAATCAATGGGTGCGCAATCGCCCCACAAGCAGTTTGCTGGATTGGTATGGCTGTTCTTGTTTT
>JAAFIJ010000291.1:1644-3550 GCA_013298675.1 Rhodobacterales bacterium
GTAGGAACCCTTGTCTTCGGTTTCATGGGTGAAAATGCCCTATTGCGTCCATATGTTTTGATCTCGGGCATCAGTGTCATGTTGCTGGTGCTTGGCGTGACTGGCTGGCGAAAGCTCGCCAACTGGCGGGGAAATCGTGAATACCGAATGCTGCAGACCATGCTTTCGGGCGATGCGGCGGCCTGTTTTACCACCGATTCACTCGGCCAAATCCTTTACAAAAACCACGCTGCCGGTCGCAGGTTTCAAGCAGAGCCCAGCCACACGTTGATCGGAACTTTGCGCCAACATATTGCAACTCCGTCTGCTGTGTTGTTTCGACTGCAAATGCGGGCTGAATCAAACGGTTGGGCGCGTGAGGACGTGGTGTCAAAGACGGGGCATTTCAGACTGTCTGTGAACGCAACGGGGCCGGGACGATTTATGTGGCGCATCGAAGAGTTCGCGGACAAGCACAGCGGAGCAGGGCGCGGCGCTGAAAGCCTGTCTTTACCGATGCTGACCGCCAACAAGGCCGGCGTTGTCTTGTTTGCCAACGAATCAATGCGGCGGGTATTGGGGCAGAGACCGCGACATTTGGACAGGGTTTTTACATCTTCAAAGTTGGTTTCAGGCGAGCAGACCGAGATCAGTACGAGTTCAGGGAACACCCGCGCTTTTGTGGCCGAGGTGCAAGGTTACGCTGAAAGGCGCGAAATATATCTATTCCCGGTCGCTGATACCGGAACCCAAGCAATGCCTACTGAACTGGAGGCTTTACCTGTTGCCATGATGACCTTTCACAGGGACGGACAGTTGATTGATGCCAATGCTGTCGGACGACAGTTGCTAGGTCTAAGCAAAGATGGCGATTACAAATTCCACACGCTTTTTTCAGGACTGGGCAGGTCCGTGAAGGATTGGTTGGCAGATGTGGCTGATGGCCGTCTGACAGACTCGGCCGAGGTCCTAAGCGCGCATGTCGGCGACACTGAACAATTCGTTCAAATCACCCTAAGCCGCGTTGTAACGCACGGTCGCCCGTCAATTCTGGCGGTTTTGCAAGATGCGACGGCGCTAAAAACGCTTGAGGCGCAGTTTGTGCAAAGCCAAAAAATGCATGCGATCGGTCAATTGGCGGGCGGCGTTGCGCATGATTTCAATAACCTTCTCACTGCGATCTCAGGCCACTGTGATTTGCTTTTGATCCGCCACAACAATGGCGACCAGGATTATGGTGACCTCATTCAAATTCATCAAAACGCCAACCGTGCGGCGGCGCTCGTTGGTCAATTGCTGGCATTCTCTCGCAAGCAAACCCTTAAGCCAGAGCGTCTGGATATCCAAGAATTACTGTCAGACCTTGCACATTTGCTCAACAGACTCGTCGGAGAAAAAGTCAAGCTGATCCTGGCACATGGGTTTGAACTGGGTATTGTCAAAGCGGACAGACGGCAATTGGAACAGGTTGTAATGAACCTCGTGGTGAACGCGCGCGATGCAATGCCTATGGGTGGACAAATCCGAATCGAGACCGAAGCATTGATCCTGAAAGATGAACTGCGCCGTGATCAGGCAATGGTCCCGGCAGGCGAGTATGTGGCGATCAATGTCAGCGACTCTGGTGTCGGAATTCCTGCTGACAGTTTGCAGAAGATTTTCGAACCTTTTTACACCACGAAAAAACTGGGCGAGGGGACGGGCCTCGGCCTATCCACAGCCTATGGAATCATCAAACAGTCCGGTGGGTATATTTTTGTTGATTCTACCGAAGGTGCCGGGACCGTCTTTCAGCTTTTGTTGCCCGTGTATCAAAATGATGAGACCGCACATATCGAGATCAAACCCGAAGGCAAATCTCCGTTGCTTCGACCGGGCGAAGGCGTTGTCTTGCTGGTTGAAGATGAAGCCGCCGTGCGGTCTTTTG
>JAAFIJ010000292.1 GCA_013298675.1 Rhodobacterales bacterium
GGCATGGTCGCCTTGGCAATCCGTCGCTGCACGCATTCTATGGGCCTATTATCATGTGACGAAAAGTCGTGAGGGAATTCGATGACTGCTGGTTTGAAATTTGGACGCCGTGCGCCAGTCTCTGGCAAAGTACGTAATATGGTGGTGTTTTTGCACGGTTACGGTGCCAATGGAGATGATCTGTTGGGGCTTGCGGACCCGCTGTCTGGCCACATGCGTGACACTGTTTTCATCGCCCCCGATGCGCCAGACGCCTGTTCAGGCACGCCTTTTGGTCGTCAATGGTTCGGTATTCCGGCTTTTGATGGCAGCAGCCTGGCTGATGCCATGGCGGCAATGGACAAGTCTGCGCTGCAACTGAATGCGTTCCTGGACGCACGCCTGGCGGATGAAGGCTTGTCTGATGCGCAGGTCATGTTGTTAGGGTTTTCCCAAGGCGCGATGATGAGTTTGCATGTCGCCCCGCGCCGTAAAACGCCTTTTGCAGGGGTTATTGCCATCTCTGGTCGGTTGATCCGACCAGATAGGCTTCAAACGGAATTGGTGGTAAAGCCGCCTGTTTTGCTGATCCACGGCGATCAGGACCCGGTCGTCGATTTTGCCGAGATGGGCAAGGCCGGTGATGCGCTTGTCGCCGCCGGGCTCGAGACGTTTGGTCATGTTATGAAAGGCACAGGACACGGAATTGCGCCCGATGGGCTTGGGATCGCATTGGCTTTTATGAAAGAGCGGTTGGGCTAGGGCCGCGGCCCGTTATCCCCTTGCGCCGTTGGCCAAGTAAACGGCACAACCTGTCAAAGCCGCAAAATCGTCTTCAACAACCATGACGGCAAAGCTTTGCATAAATTCGGCGAAGCGACCCTTGTCGGTAAAGGCCGCATCAAAACCCATTTCCAACAGATAGGGTGTCATGGCGCGGGCAACGCCCCCGATGATGTAAATCCCTCCGAAAGGAAGATGGATCAGCGCAAGATTGCCCAACTCTGATCCCAATATTCGAACATAGATGGCGGCGGCAGCACGCGCATGCGCCTCTCCCTTTTCGAGGGCTGCCATGATGTCTGCGGCCTTTAACTCTACCATCGCGCCTGCCTCAGACGTGACAAACGCATAAATCCGTTCAAGTCCGCGACCCGCAAGCACATCTTCGACGCCCGCAAATCCGTGTGACTGACTGCCATAATTTTCGACAAACTGCGCAAGCCGCAGATCACTTTCGGACCTGACGGGCATGGTGATATGCCCACATTCCGACGCCGCAACAATGCGCCCCCAAGGGGTTTCATGTACCGGGGCCGCATTCATGCCAGTGCCAACACCAACGACCAACTTTGCCGCACCATGCGACATCGGGCCCGAGGTGATCACACGCAACTTGTCGGCCGCGATATGGCCCAGCGCATGACCTTGCGCTTGCAGATCGTTCAGGATGGCGGTCTGCGTTGCACCGGTCGATTGGGTCAAGCAATCAGCGTCAATGGTCCAGTCAAGATTGGTCATCTCTGCGACCCCGTCACGGACCGGACCCGCAGCTGCAACACAAGCGCCATCGACGGACGCGAGACCTGCATCCTTCAAAAATTGCGACAGGATCGGTGCAATCCCAGTGTATTCAGCGTTGGAAAAGCGGCGAATGCTGTCGGCGCGCACTGTTTTGCCATCCGCCAAAGCGACGCGCGTGTTGGTGCCACCGATATCTGCGACAATTGCGACGGAAGAGTTCATAGCTGGCACCTTGAAGTTTGAAGCAGTTTCGCGTTTGCGTAGTTGCGGATCGGGTGAGGGCATTTTAGCAAAGACATGAGCGTGTCATATCTGGGTGTGGCGTAAAACGGGCCCTGTGGTTTGACCGATGATCAAATCGGCCTCTAGCAGACGATGTTGCGGGCCGGGTGCCGCCCCGGTAATCAAGTCCAGCAGCATTTGGGCGGCAATTCTGCCCGCGTCGCGCACCGAGGATCGGGTCGCGGTAAAGATCGGCAAATCTTCGCCATTGCGCAGATAACTCAGTTCATCGTCGAAAATGATGACCGAGACATCACGCCCCAGTTTTAAACCGCGACCCTCCAGCGCGCGCCGCACACCCATGCCTGACAGCATGGACGAAGCAAGAAAAGCTGTGGGCGGGTTGTCGGCCTCAAGCATGCGCGATGCCGCTTCATATCCCGAAAACTCTGTCATAGACCCTGCGGAAACAAACGCCTCATTTGGCGTAATGCCGCGCGCTATTTGGGCGTCAAAAAATCCGGATCTTCGGCGGGTCGCGAAATCCATACGCTCTGTCCCATTCACAAGCGCAATTCTTTCATGTCCCAAATCCAACAGAAAATCTGTCGCGCGCAAAAAGGCCCGACGGTTGTTCACATCGACCCAAGAATAATCTTGGGTGACATCCGTTGCCCGCCCGTGACACACAAACGGAATGCCCAGGCTTGTCAAAATCCCGATCCTTGGATCGTCGGTGCGCAGTGCATGGATGATCACACCATCGACAGCACCGCGGGATTTCAACTCACGATAGGCCGCCTCTTCTTGATCATCCGCAACCACTGAAAGCAACAGATCATAGCCGTTTGGTGCGTATACCTCTCCTGCACCGGCAATAAAGTCAGCGAAGATCGGGTTCATGATTTCGTTCTTGATCGCAACCGGGAAAACGTGACCCACGGCCATGGAACGGCCCGACGCCAGACGAATCGCCCGGCTGTTTGGTCTGTAGTCAAAGCGTTTGGCCGCGACCAAGACCCGGTCGCGTGTCGCTTCGTTTACCTCTGGGTACCCGTTCAACGCCCGACTGACCGTTGTCGGTGACAGTCCAAGCTTTAGCGAGAGTTCTTTAAGGTTCATCTACTCAACTCGATTGTTCGCGGCCGACACTAGCGACGAGTTTGGCGAAGGTCAAAGCTTTCAACTACGCTTTGAAACCCATGTGGTCGAAAATTCAGGACTTTAAGGAAAACAAATAGTTCAAACTCTTGCATTCGTCCCAAATCGCTTTGGTGGGCGTGCACGCTGTGAAGCTTTGGCCAAGCGATTATGACCCTTGGCACGGTAAGGGGAAATTGGTTCATCGCGGTATTTAGTAAGCCAAGCATTGTGTGGGTTATGCGCGGGTGGTCGCAATGGCATGGCAGCTTTGCTGATCCGCGGCGAAGATTGAACCCAAGGCGGCGGGCAAAGAGGCGCTGCAATCCGCCGTCCAGAATGAAGGAAAAACTGGATTTGAATTCGCGACTACGTGATGGTCTATTGCGGGCAAGCGCGCGCGCTAAATTTGGAAATAATGGGTAATGAATATGGCTGCTAATGTGACGCAAGGCACGATCGATGCCTACCAAGCGGATGGCGTCGTTCTGATCAAAGGATTGTTTGCCGATTGGGTTGACACTCTGCGCGCCGGGGTCGAGCGTAATATGGCGCAACCTGGGCCTTATGGCGCAGAAAACCTGAAACCTGGCGAGGGTGGGCGGTTCTTCGATGATTACTGCAATTGGAACCGTATCCCGGAATTT
>JAAFIJ010000293.1 GCA_013298675.1 Rhodobacterales bacterium
CATCGGTCGCTGCACTGGCCTGAATAGGCACACCGTTGCAGGTGGCTGGGCTGTCGAGGGTTGCCAGATACATCCGGTCCAGTGCGGGAAGAAAGACGGCAGCCGCGGTCACTTGCCCGCGCTGTGCAATGGCCAGAGAATGCGCAAAATGGCTTTCACCAGCCATAAAGGCGCGGGTGCCATCGATGGGATCAATGATGAACACATGTTCACATTCCTGCCGGGCGTCGCTGTCGAGCGTTTCTTCGGACAGCCAGCCATAGTCGGGCCGTGCTGACCGCAGACGCGTCGCAAGCATGTCATTGACCGCCAAATCGGCCTCTGTCACCGGGCCTGCGCCGCCGTCTTTTTCCCAAGCCTTCGGGCTTTGCTTCCAATACTGCAGGGCGATACTGCCGGCTTCAATGGCCGCCTCGCGCAAGAGGATCAGATCATCATGCGCCGGCAAGCGTCATTCCTTCGACCAAGATGCTTGGCACGCGCGTTGACAAATGCGCGCGCGCATCGTTTGCGGGAATGATCCGCTGCATCATGTCGCGCAGGTTGCCCGCAATGGTGCATTCATTGACCGGGTGCATAATGACCCCGTTTTGCACCCAAAACCCTGATGCCCCGCGCGAATAATCCCCCGTGGTCGGATTGATCGTCGACCCGATCAGTGACGTGACCAATAGACCTGTCCCCATATCGCGGATCAGGTCGGCGCGGGTGGCGGTGCCGCAAGTCAGGTCGATGTTTGACGTCGCAGGTGACGGCGGTGAAGACGTACCGCGTGCGGCATTCGCGGTTGACGCCATGCCCAGCTTTCGCGCCGTCGCCAGATCCAGTGTCCAGCCCATCAAAACGCCATCCTGCACCAAAGCGCGCCGCGATGTCGGCAGACCTTCGCCGTCAAAGGGACGAGAGCCGGAAATGCGCACCCTTAAAGGATCTTCGATGATGGACAGGTCCTTGGGCAAAATCTGTTGGCCCAGAGCGGTCAAAAGCCATGACGCCCCCCGCGCAATTGACGCGCCATTGATCGCGGACAGAACGTGCCCAACCAAAGTTGCGGCGATGCGCTCATCGAAAAGCACAGGATAAGTTCCCGTTGGGGGTTTTGTCGCACCAGCGCGTGCAAGGGCACGCGTTCCTGCCAGATCGCCAATCTCTTGCGCGCTTGGCATGTCGGTGCGGTAAATCCGCCCTTCGCCGGCATAATCCCGCTCCATCGCCACGCCTGAACCGGTAAAGGCAACGGCAGAAGCGGAATGCGAACTGCGCCGATACCCTCCAGAAAACCCATTGCTGGTGGCAAGATGCACTTGGCGCAGACTATAGCCTGCCGAGGCTTCTACTTGGGTGATGCCCGCATGCGCCATCGCGGCGGCCTCGGCCATCCGCGCCACGGCCTCTAGCTCTGCGGCCTGAGGTTCAGGACCATCGTCGCACATTTCCAGTGCCTCCAAATCCCAAGAGCTGGCAAGGTCAGCGGCATCTGCCAGACCAACATAAGGGTCATGCGGGGCCTCTTTGGCCATCGCAACAGCGCGTTCCGCCAAACGCGCGATGGTGGCCGTTGAGATGTCAGAGGCCGAAACGCAGGCTTGCTTGCCGCCTATCATCACCCGCAAGCCGATTTCTATGCCTTCCGAACGCTCTGCCTGTTCCAACTTTCCAGCGCGCACGTCGATGGATTGGGACGTGCCAGACAGGGCCATGGCATCTGCCGACGTGGCCCCTGCCTTGTGCGCGGCCCCAAGCAAAGCATCGGTCAAAACGGCGAGACGGTCGGTCATAAAGGCTCCTGTGCGCTGGTTGCGCGGCTGTTGGGCGTAAAGGTCATGCTTTTGGCGCAAAGTTCAAGGGCACAGCTACAAGACGCTTCGTCATTCAGAGCAATAAGCGAGACGGAAACGATTCACAAAATACATATGGGCCGTCGCATGATGCGACGGCCCATATGAGAGGTTTGGCAAATTATTGAAGCTGCTGGCCGTTTGCAAAGAAGCCGCCGTCCTTAAACTCCAGCTCTGAATTCAATTCATCCTCTCCCGCACCGGGGTTGGCAAACATACTCAACATCATGCGTGCGCTCATCGCCTGATCCTCGGGCAGAACCCCCAAGGCGACCAACTTGTCCATCAACCCGTTGCCACCGACAAGTTTCAGCGCCAGCTTGCCCGTCGGTTTTGGCATACCGCCATATGTTTCCAAGTCGGTGTTATCAAACGTGAACGCGCCGGTGCCCGTCAGATCCGCACCCGCGACCGTCAACTGTAGCGCATTGACGTTCAAGGAATGCAACTCACCCGGTGCTGCGTCGAGTTGTGATTCTGCATAGGCTGGGTCAAAAATGTTCGCAGTCACTTTGGCAGTGCCCGTCACATCAATGACCAAAGTCGCAGGGTCACGCGGCAAGGTTGCGGCAGGGTCGAACATGGCCCAAATTTCTTCGGAAATGGTCAGATCTGACAGTTTGCTAAGCAAGTTAAACTCGGCTGGCGCGTCGGTTTTGCCGATCGGGAAGGCCAGATCGAAAGCGGCCTCAGAGTAAGACAAAACAACCTGCGGGAACGGAATTTCTGCCGATGTCAGGGTCGTCGTTACGCCCTTGGCACCGCCGCCGTAGTGAATTTTTGCCGCATCGAGGGCAAAGGAAAGATCACCGCTTTCAGCAGCACCGGTAATTTTCGTAGGCCCAGCTTCTTCGGTCACATTGATGTCATAAGCTGTGGCGCCGTAGCTGATTGCACCATTGGCCGCAAACCCAAGTGCCAGGGCTTTGCCAAAATCTGTCTCGTCCATCCCTACAAAGGTCCCGGCAGTTTTCGCCACCAGATCGGCCATCGTCGCGGTCATCTCAAAATTTGTCGCGCTGGTCGGATCGGCAAAGGCAAAGCTCATGGCCAAGGCTTCGGCGGTGAAATCAGAGTCGATCTTTTTGGCGTCTGACGCACCCGAAACCAAATACTTGCCCGCAACTTGTGTCAGGTTGAAATCACCTGTCCCGAGGGTTTTGCTGGCGTCTGTCGTATCAGTTGTTGTCACCGCTACCTTGAGGCTTGGCGCGCTAAAGGCATAACTGGTTGCTTCGGGTGTGCCAGAAGCAGTCATCACCATGCCGCTTTGCGTCATGGTCATTTGCATCGTTGTTGGGACCGAAGCTGGATCAGCATCAATCGCGGGCATTGTCATCGTCATCGGATAGGTTTCCGACATGGTCACAGCAACCGTGCCATCACCATTGTCCTTGAAGATGATCTCGTCGAGTGTGCTCTCTACTTTGGCGCCGTCTTTGGCATAGCTTAGCGCCATCCCCGTAATGACCAAGGAGTCGCCCTGACGCTCTGCGCTTTTTGTGGTGATGGTTTGGCCATAGGTCGTACTCATATCCAGCCAGTTTTGCCAAACTTGTTCGGGGGTGACATCCGCAAACGCGTTGCCCGCCATAAGGGCGATTGTTGCTGTTGAAACTGTCAGTTGCCAAATTTTCATGCTGTCGCCTTTTCGCTTCATCAAATTCT
>JAAFIJ010000294.1:0-1057 GCA_013298675.1 Rhodobacterales bacterium
TCACCGCGTTGGTGCTGCCGCCGATGGCTGCGTTGGTGCGGATGGCGTTCTGGAATGCCTCACGCGTCAGGATATCGGACGGTTTCAGATCGTCTTTGACCATTTGCACAATGCGCCGTCCGGTCAGATGCGCCATCATTTTGCGCCGGCTGTCCACCGCTGGAATGGCGGCGTTGCCGGACAGGGTCATTCCCAAAGCCTCGGCCATTGAGGCCATTGTCGAAGCCGTGCCCATAGTGTTGCACGACCCGGCAGACCGGCTCATGGAGGCTTCCGCCTCTACAAATTCTTCAGCCGTCATTTCGCCGGCCTTGACCGCCTCAGAGAATTTCCACAAGTGGGTGCCAGACCCTACCCGCTCACCTTTGTAATACCCGTTCAACATTGGTCCGCCAGATACCATAATGGTCGGCAGATCACATGACGCTGCCCCCATCAAAAGGCTGGGCGTCGTCTTGTCACAACCGACAAGGCAGACAACCCCGTCCATCTGTTGACCGCGAATGGTTTCTTCAACCGCCATAGCCGCCAAATTGCGGAACATCATGGCGGTGGGGCGAAAACTGGATTCCGAAACGCTGAACACGGGCACTTCGACGGGCAGACCACCCGCCTCGTAGATGCCGTGTTTTACCTTTTGCGCCAGATCGTTCAGATGGGCGTTGCAGGGGTTCAGCTCTGACCAGGTGTTGAGGATACCAATGACCGGCCGACCATCGAACAGGTCCGGTGGCAGGCCCTGATTCTTCATCCATGACCTGTGGTAGATGGCGTCTTTCGACACGCCAGCAAACCATTCCTGACTGCGAAGTTTGCGGGGCCAAACGGCGGGTTTAAAGGTCATGCTATCCTCGGTCTTTTCATAGTTGTTTTACGCGCACAGCATCCGGTCGGGCTGCGGCAAAGGCAAGTGGGTTGCGCAAGGCAAGCCCGAAGGGGGCTGCCTCTATTTCAAATACATCGCCGGACTCGGGTTTGATACCATCGGCAAACGACAAGGTCGCGGTACCGAACATATGAACATGTAGATCACCCGGTGCGCAGAACAGGTTGTATT
>JAAFIJ010000294.1:1067-3504 GCA_013298675.1 Rhodobacterales bacterium
TTGAAATGATGATGTTCAAGGTTGGCAAAGCTGTGCGACATGTTCGCCTCACCCGACAGGAACGGCTTTTCCCACAGAACTTGTCCGGCGCGGTGGATCCGCGACGTGCCCCGGATATCAGTTGGCAGGTCTCCAACCAAAATCTCGGGCCCAAAGGATGCTTCACGCAGCTTGGAATGGGCGAGGTAAAGGTAATTCACCCGCTCTGTCACGTGGTCGGAAAATTCATTGGCCAGTGCCCAGCCAACACGGCAAGGCGTGCCATCGGCGGCCACAAGGTAAATGCCGGCAATTTCAGGTTCTTCGCCACCATCCTCGGCAAAACCGGGGGCAGTCAGTGGCCTGCCAGGGGCCACCGCGGTATGACCGTTGCCTTTGTAGAACCATTCGGGCTGAACACCCACTTGACCCGGCACGGGGCGACCGCCTTCAAGCCCCATTCGAAACATGCGCATTGAATCGGTCAGGGTTTCGGTGTCACCGGTCAGCTTGGAGTGCATTGCGTCGCGTGTTGCGGCAGAGCCAAGATGCGTCAGACCCGTGCCTGTAAGGTGCATATGCGCAGGGTCTGGATGGCTGATTGGCAGGGTCAGCAATCCCGCAGCCGCAAGGCGCGGCAGATCGACAGCTTCGCCCAACCCATGTTCACCGATGACCGCCACCAAAGGGCGCCCCGTGGCAGCGGCCTGTGCGGCCAAGGCATAGGTGCTGGCGGCACCCCGCACGATGGCGGCTTCGGTTCCTTCACGGGCAACAACAGCAATGGTGCCATCAGCCTGAATGATTTGCGAAATCAGCATCAGTTTTCCCTACTTCGACTTGTTGTAAACATCAAAGATCACGGCCGACAGCAGCACCAGACCCTTGATCACCTGTTGGTAATCAATCCCGATGCCAAGGATGGACATGCCGTTGTTCATCACGCCCATAATCAGCGCCCCAACAACGACGCCAAGGATCTTGCCGACCCCACCCGACATCGACGCGCCGCCGATGAACACGGCAGCAATCACGTCCAGTTCAAACCCCACACCTGCCTTTGGTGTCGACGAATTCAGCCGTGCAGCGACGATCATCCCCGCCAGAGCGGCCAGAACGCCCATGTTGACGAAGGTCAGGAACACAAGTCGATCTGTACGGATACCTGAAAGCTTCGCCGCCTTTTCATTGCCGCCCAGCGCGTAAATCCGGCGTCCTGTCACAGTGTTTTCTGTGAAAAACGCATAGATCACGGTCAGAAAGGTCAGCACGACAACCACATTTGGAAGGCCACGAAAGCTGGCCAGTTTGTAACCCACAAAGACCAAAGCCGCTGACACAATCAGATTGCGAAGAATAAAGATTGGCATGGGTTCCTGCTCAATCCCGAACGCCCCATCCCGGGTCCGTGCCCGCCATCCCAGCCAAGCAATGATCAGCGCGCAAATGACCACGGCAACAACAGCTGTGACATTTGGTTTGCCCACACCAAAGACATCAGGAATGAAGCCGGTCGACAGGGATTGAAAGGTCTTTGGAAAAGGTCCGATGTTTTGGCCGTTCAGCAACCACAGTGTCAGACCGCGAAACACCAACATGCCCGCCAGCGTCACGATGAACGACGGGATACGCCAATAGGCGATCCAATAGCCTTGGGCCGCACCGATCAGCAGACCCACCAACAGACAGGCCGGAATGACCGCATAGACCGGCCAATGCAGATTGACTGTCAGCACCGCAGCCACTGCCCCCACAAAGCCAACGACCGAACCCACCGACAGATCGATATGCCCCGCCACGATGACCAAAAGCATGCCCAGCGCCATGATGATGACGTAAGAGTTCTGCAAAAACAGGTTGGTGATATTTTGCGCCGATAGAAAATCAATTGGCTTGTCGGGGACGATCTGCAGCACAACCGTGAAAAAGGTCACAATCGCCACAAGGGCCATCAACATCCCGTTTTCCCGCAGGTGCCGGCCCAAATGAGCCCCTATTCCCTTTTGGTTGACCATCACGCACCCTTTCCGGCTGTCATTGCTTTCTTAGTGTCAGGGCTCGGAACCCCGGCACCTTCACCTTTCAGGATCAATGCCATGATGCGTTCCTGACTTGCCTCTTCGCGCGTCAGCTCGCCCACGATACGTCCCTCATTCATCACATAAATCCGGTCACACATGCCCAGAAGTTCGGGCATTTCAGAGCTGATCATGACAACTCCGCGCCCCTGATTGGCCAGATCGTTCATAATCGCATAAATCTCGAACTTTGCGCCGACATCGATACCGCGTGTTGGTTCATCCAGGATCAGAACTTGCGGATCGGTAAACAACCATTTGGACAGCACCACCTTTTGCTGATTGCCGCCAGATAGGTTGACCACCTTTTGGTAGACACCCGGCGTGCGAATGGCCATCGCTTTGCGGTATTGTTCGGCGACTTGGGTCTCGCGGTGCTT
>JAAFIJ010000295.1 GCA_013298675.1 Rhodobacterales bacterium
AGATTTCGCAGAAGCCTCATCCATTTGTATTGGCCGCGAAACCAACATAAAGTGTGATTTTTCAATAAGTTCCGGAAGAGTCTTTGCGCGATCTTTCACACAGTAAATGCCCTTCATCATGACACTTTTTTGGGGACTGGTCAGATCAGGGAAGCCTGCGGCGGTCAGATATGCGTCAAGTTCATGCAGCAGTGCAGCATCGTCAGCCATGGCAATATGGTGGCCACAGGTGTTTTCGAGTTTCTTGAAGTCGAGCCGTGCCGCGCCTCGGCCAATGCCGCCCAGATCAAACATGCCCAATGCCTGTTCGGTCGTAAAAATCTCTGCATCCCCATGTGCCCAGCCCAAACGGGTCAGATAGTTGCGCATGCCGGCGGCGGGATACCCCATCGCCTGATACTCCTCTACCCCCGTGGCCCCGTGGCGCTTGGACAATTTCTTGCCATCGGGCCCATGAATCAGCGGAATATGCGCCCAAACCGGTACTTCCCAGCCCATTGCATCATATATCATTGTCTGGCGTGCCGCATTGTTCAGGTGATCGTCCCCACGGATAACATGTGTGACCTGCATGTCATGATCATCCACAACCACAGCCAACATATAGGTTGGTGTACCGTCGGAACGTAAACAAATCATATCGTCCAACGTGTCGTTTTTGATCACAACGCGGCCCTGCACGGCATCCGTCAGCACGGTCTCACCCGTGCGCGGCGCTTTCATTCTGATCACATAAGGCAGATCAGGATAGCTCGCAGGGTCGGCATCGCGCCAAGGGCTTTGAAAGACCGCATAGCTGTCGGTGGATGATTCTCGAAAGGCGGCAATCTCTTCTTGGGTTGAAAAGCATTTATAGGCGGTGCCGCGCGCCATCATGTCATGCGCAACCTCTGCGTGTCGGTCTTTGCGCGCGAATTGCGAAACCACTTCGCCGTCCCAGTCGAGGCCAAGCCAAGTCAGACCGCGCAAAATGGCGGCCGTGGCCTCTGGCGTTGAGCGTTCGCGGTCTGTGTCCTCAATCCGCAGCAAGAACTTGCCGCCTCTGCCACGTGCGTAAAGCCAATTGAACAGCGCGGTGCGCGCGCCACCGATATGGAGATAGCCCGTTGGGGAGGGGGCAAAGCGGGTCACAACGGGGCGGGTTGCGGACGATGAGATGGCGCTCAGCGCAGACATAGAGATTAACCTTTCAGAAACCATGAGCAAGTTAGGCTTTGAACAAAGGTCTTAGGCAATCAGGGGGGCAGAAACAAGGTGGGCGCTGACAGCTGGATCATCGCGCCCCTCCGCGCGCTGCAAGAGCGGCGTGAAAATCTGTTTGTCTGGATCCCGGTGCAGATCGCCATTGGCATTGCCCTTTGGTTCCAATTGCGGTTTGAGCCGACACTTGGGCACTATATTTTGATAGTGTTGCTGGGTTCGGGCGCGTTCTGGATGGGTTTGCGCGGACCAGAGCTGTTGCATCCTGTTTTCTTGGCGATTGGATTTGTTCTTTTGGGCGGGGTTGCCTGTGGGTTGCGGCTTGCGGTCGTCACAGCGCCGGTCCTCGAATTTCGCTACTTCGGGGCCGTTCAGGGCCGGATTGTCGAGATTGACCGCTCGCAGTCTGATGCCGTGCGGTTGACGCTTGACCAAGTGGTGTTAGACGATGTGGCCCCAGAGCGGACGCCTCGGTTGGTGCGGGTATCCTTGCACGGGGATCCGTTCTTCCCTGAACCGGGCCAAGTTGTCTTGATGACAGCAAATTTGGGTGCGCCGCAGGGTGCGGCAGAACCCGGCGGGTTTGATTTCAGACAAATGGCGTTCTTTGATGGATTGGGCGCGGTTGGATATACGCGTGCACCCGTGATGTTATGGCAAGAGCCTGCACCGGGAGAGCAATCGATCAACCGGCTTCGGTCCACTCTGTCCCAAGCGATCATGGCGCATATTCCGGGCGATGCGGGGGCCTTTGCCAGCGGGGTGATGACAGGCGACCGATCTGGGATCAGTCTCGATACGGTGGTGGCGCTGCGGAATTCAAACCTGGCGCACTTGTTGGCAATATCTGGGATGAACATGGCGTTCATCGTAGGCTTTGTGTTTATGCTGCTGCGCTATGGGCTGGCGCTTATTCCAAGGATCGCCTTGCGCGTGAACACCAAGAAAATTGCAGCGGTGATCGGCCTGTGCGTCGCACTTTTCTACCTGCTGCTCAGCGGCGCAAATGTCGCAACAGAGCGCGCGTTTTTGATGGTGACGGTGATGCTGGGTGCGGTTCTGCTGGACCGTCGCGCGTTGACCATGCGATCGGTGGCCATCTCGGCGATCATTCTGCTGCTTTGGCAACCCGAATCCTTGTTGGAGCCGGGGTTTCAATTGTCTTTCGCAGCAACGATCGCGCTGATTGCGGGGTTCGGGGCGCTTGACCGGCGGGTCATGGCGCAAAAGCTGCCCAGATGGATCATGCCGGTCTTTACGCTGGTCCTGTCATCAGTGTTGGCAGGGGCTGCGACAGCACCTTTTGCGGCCGCGCATTTCAACCGTTTTACTGACTATGGCCTTTTGGCAAATCTGCTAACGGTGCCTTTAATGTCGATCCTGATGGCTGCGGGCACAGTTGCGGCATTTCTTGCGCCCATTGGCCTGGCTGCCCCGGCGTTTTGGGTGATGGAGATGTCTTCACGTTGGATTTTGTTTGTCGC
Organism: Rhodobacterales bacterium; assembly: GCA_013298675.1. Classification (GTDB taxonomy): domain Bacteria; phylum Pseudomonadota; class Alphaproteobacteria; order Rhodobacterales; family Rhodobacteraceae; genus JAAFU01. Next base: position 2,685 of record JAAFIJ010000295.1, read on the forward strand.
TCATTGGATTTCGGGGTTGGATGGGTCAGTCACCGGCGTCATCACGCCCGGTTTCGGTGTTATCCCGATCATGGCACTGGCAGGGCTGTGGGGTATTCTTTGGCCGGGACGTTTGCGCTTTGCGGCTGTTATTCCGGTGTGTGTAGCGCTCGTGCTTTGGCAACAAAGCCGCAGACCGGATGTGATCATCAGTGCCGACGGTGTATTGGTCGGACTTGCAAGCGCGGATGGCAGAGCGCTGTCATTACCCAAGGGGGCGGGGTTCGCTGGGCAGTCGTGGTTGGAAAATGACGGCGATCTTGTAAGCCAAGAAGTAGCTGCGCTAAGAGTAGGATTTTCTGGTAATACGGCTGAAAAAACCTTTCGTGTGGAAAAGTGGCGCGGAGTCATCCTGTCTGGCCGGGGGGCACTGGACCATTTGGAAGCGGCGTGTGGGCGGGCCGATTTTGTCATCCTTGCAGCGGCAATAGAGCCGCCAGAGACCTTACCAAAGGGATGCTGGTTGATTGACCGAAGCGTGCTTGATCATTCAGGCGCGCTGGCAGTTTGGTCGGATCAGAGCGGTCTGCGCTTTGTCCCCAGCCGGAGCGGTCAACGCCAATGGCTAGGCAAAGTTCCTGTTTTGGACGCGGTAGCAATGAACGCAGATAATCTGATATTGAGCGCGCAGGCAAACGCAATCACGTTAACAAAGCGTGATCAATAGTTGCGGATCAGACCGGACAGTTTGCCTTGGATACGCACCAGATGCTCTGGCAAGACCCGCGTTTCATATGCTGGGTTTGCAGCCTCAAGCGCGATCATA
>JAAFIJ010000296.1 GCA_013298675.1 Rhodobacterales bacterium
TTGGCTGACAGTTGTGGGTTTGCTCTTTCGCCGTCTGCTTTTTCGGTCAAGGCGCAGGACTATCCGCTGACGCTTCCGGTCTATGTGCTGACGCCGCGGCGCAGGTTGCCCCTGATTGCGCGGGAGTTTTTAGAGTTTTTGGCAAGCCCAAATGCGCAGGCGGCGATTGAAACCTCTGGCTATAGTGCGCGCGCGCCGATGGTGCAGACGATTGCACCCGAGGGTGTGCGGTTGATCAATGCAATTCAGCGCGCTGGCGTCGAGACGACTTTGGTCGATCTGCAGCGCATGGTCGAGGTGATGGCGCGGGCGCGCAGGTTATCCCTGACGTTTCGGTTCCTTGATGGAACGAACGAGCTGGATCCTGCGTCACAGGACAATCTTGCTGACCTTGCGCGGCTGATTGAGGCGGATATGTTTTTGGGCCAGACGTTGGTTCTGGCAGGCTTTTCAGATGGCACGGGCGAGGCTGCAAACAATCAAAACCTGTCAAAAACTCGCGCAGATCAGGTGTTGCAGGCCCTGCAAAGCGCGTTGCCAGAGGTGGGTGCTCCGCTGTTGCCGCAGGTTGAGGCGTTTGGTGAGGCGATGCCGATTGCTTGTGACGAGACGGCAGCGGGGCGGCAGCTTAACAGACGCGTCGAGGTGTGGGTGTCTCCGCAAGTGTTGCTTCAGACGCCGTGAGGCTACAAAATTAGGATGGGTTTGCTGTTATAAGTACCCGGCAGAGCGAAAGCTAAGTTCGCGCGATTTGCCGATGATTAGGTGGTCGTGCAGGGCGATGCCCAAAACCTGTGCGGCCTCTTGCACCTGAAGAGTCATTGAGATGTCTGCATCCGACGGTGTTGGATCGCCGGAAGGATGGTTGTGGACCAAAATGATGGCGCTGGCGTTCAGTTCCAGCGCGCGTTTGACCACCTCTCTGGGGTAGACGGGAACATGATCAACCGTGCCACGGGCCTGTTCCTCATCCGCGATCAGCACGTTCTTTCGGTCCAAAAACAGGATGCGAAACTGTTCGGTTTCGCGGTGCGCCATGGCGGTATGGCAATAGTCGAGCAGCGCATCCCATGACGACAAAATAGCCCGGTTCATCACGCGCGACCGCATCATCCGTTGTGCGGCGGCCTCAACGATCTTGAGTTCCTGAACAACCGAAGAGCCGACGCCTTTGACGCTGTTCAACCGAGCCACAGGGGCGGTCACCACCCGGTTGAAATCACCAAAGGTGTCCAGCAGCAGGCGCGCCAAGGGTTTGACGTCTTGGCGCGGAATGGCGCGAAACAACAACAGTTCAAGAAGTTCGTAGTCAGGTATGGCCTGCGCCCCGCCATCCATAAAGCGCGCCCTCAGCCGTTGGCGGTGATCAGCGATGTACGAAGGGAGTTTGGTCTGGTGTGTGTTTGGGTTCCTGTTCGCAACAACCTCATCTTCGTCCCCCATTGGGGCGAAGAGCGGGAGGTTGAGTTCTGAGAAGCCGTGCTGTGCCATAAGGGCGAAGCTGGCATGAAAATGGTAAAGTAATCGTTAAACGCCGAGCGAGGGGGGGTCACACCCCCCGCGGCCAAAGGGCCGCCCCCCCGTGGGATATTTAGGAACAGATGAAAGGGGGAGCGTTTTGGACTATTTGGCCCAGTCTGGAACAGGCAGAGCGGGGAGGAGGCGGCCGGTGCAAGGGCCGAAGCCGATTTTGTAACCGTTGCCACTGGCCGCGCCGCGCAGGGTGATTGTATCGCCATCCTCAAGGAAGCTGCGGGGTCCGGTGGGAAGTGTGAGGGGCTCTTTGCCGCCCCATGACAGTTCTATCATGCTGCCACGTGCGGATTTTTCTGGGCCAGAGATCGTGCCGGAGCCCAAAAGATCACCGACATTCATCCGGCAGCCGCTTGTGGTGTGGTGGCACAGTTGCTGGGCGGCGGAGTAATACATCTGCGCATAGTTGGTGCGGCTGATGATGGTCTCAGTGCCGGTTTCTGGTGTCAGGCCGACCTCTAGCGCGATGTCATAGAGCATAGGACCGGGTTCACGCAGGTAAGGCAGCAAAGGCAGTTCGCGTGCGGGGGTGGAGGTGCGGAAGGGTTCGAGGGCCGCTTTCATCACGATCCATGGGCTGATCGTGGTGGCGGTCGCTTTGGATTGGAACGGGCCGAGGGGTTGATACTCCCAGCCTTGGATGTCGCGGGCAGACCAATCGTTCAGGAGGACGTAGCCGAAGATGTTGTCGTCAGCCTCGGCCACCGAAATGAAGCCTTCGGACATGCGACCCACGATGGCACCCAGTTCGAGTTCAAAATCAAAGCGGCGCGAGGGGCCGAAAATGGGGCTGGTTGCGTCGGCGGGTTTGGTTTGGCCAAGGGGGCGGCGCACATCGGTGCCGGACACGACCACCGAAGAGGCGCGGCCATTGTAGCCAATCGGAATGTGCAGCCAGTTCGGGGGCAGGGCGTTTTCTGCGCCGCGCATCATTGTGCCCACATTCATCGCGTGGTGTTTGCCTGCGTAGAAATCGGTGTATTCGGACACCATGATTGGCAGGTGCAGCGTGACGTCTTTGATTGGCACAAGATGATCTTCGACCACCCAGCGTTTGGAGGCACCTTCGGCCAGCATTTCAGTGATCTGGTCGCGGAAATAGGCCCAGGCTTCGGGGCCAAGGTCCATAAGTTCGTTCCAGAAGGGCACGGCAAAGACCGGGTCATCTGACAGATCAAGGATGCCTTCGGATTCAAGCGAAGTCACATCCAGAATGAAATCGCCGATGGCTACGCCGCAACGTGGGTCTTCGTCGCCGAGAGAGAAGACGCCGCAAGGCAGGTTGTTCAACGGGAAGTCGGTGGTGGCGGAGTTTGCAGACTCCACCCAGCTTTTCAACAGGGTCGCGACTTTGGGATTTGTCACAGGGGTATCTCCATTCCGTCATAGCCGACGCTTGCATCTCCGTCCCATTGAGCGGCCACTCTGGCCAGCCAGTGGCTGGGCAGGAATCGAGGGTCGTCAACCGGGACAAGGTGATTGAGCACCAAATGCCGCACGTTGGCGGCTTTGGCAACCCGCGCCGCATCATCAACCGTGGTGTGTGAGGCGTTCAGATGCGCGCGCAGCTTTTCGCCGCCCCCGGTTTTGGCCAGAATGGCGTCGATGCCTTCGGGCAGCATCGCCTCATGGATCAAGAGATCAGAGCCGCTGGCGAAATCGGCGAGGGTTGGGAAATAGGTGGTGTCGCCCGAGAAGGTCACAGATTTGGTGCCATCGAACCGGTAGGCAAGGGCGCAATCCACGGGTGGGTGAACAACCCGAAGGGCTGTGGTTCTTAGCCCCTGCAGTGGGACCGGCCCTTGGTCAACTTCAATGACAGTCACAAGGCTGGACAGGGGGATGCGGCCATCATCTACGACGCGCAGGTGAATGTCATAGGCCATGGCCTGTTGAAACCCGGCCCAATAGGCCGCAATCCCTTTGGGGCCAAAGACCGTCACCTTGG
>JAAFIJ010000297.1 GCA_013298675.1 Rhodobacterales bacterium
AGCCCGAACTCCGCCTCTGAATGGAATGACCCGAATGACTGTGATGCATAGGCATTCAGGTCGAAATCCATGTCCCGCACAAAGGACTGGCCGGTGATCTTGGCGTCCGATATCCGGTCGAGGCGAAAGCGCCGGAACCCCGGTCCATTGGTCAGATCGCGGGCGACCAGGTAGGGCCGCGTGCCGAGCAGCAGGCCATGCGGCTCGACCGTGCGATCCCGTGGTTCGGCGTCCTGTTTCCCATGGTACCGGATGATCAGCGAGAATGGCGCCTTCAGCGCCGCAGCGATCGCGCCGGTCACTGCAGGCGAAGTCATCACCTTTGGTCCGGGACGGCAGGCATAGCCCTGCGCCTCCAACATGACTTCAGCATCAACCTCTGCGCGCCTGGCGTGGCTGGACGGCAGGGTGGCCATCAGCCGACCGCGCAGGGCTTGCAGCGCTTCAACTTCCGACTGCGCCCCTTCGCGTTCTGCACGCCGGATGCTCATTTCAAGCGCCACCAGTTCGCGGTCATATATCCCCTGCATGCCGATCATCGTGGTGTCGCGCAGCTTCCACCAGCGCCGACGGTCGTTGTCTGTCGTGAAGGTTACACTGGGAAAAATGTTCTGCATCGCACGCACCATGCGCTGGGCGGTCCGCTGATTGACCCCGAACTCCTCCGAGATATCCGGCAGGCTGACACCGCGATGTCTGGATGCGGCAAGCTGCGCCAGCCTGAGCAGTTCTTGCGCCTTGTGAAAAGACATGTGGATAAATTTCCTCTACGACAGGTTCTTACTGGGACCCTAGCGTAGCCTTCACTTGAGGGCGAGTCGCCTTGAAGATTAACGCGGTACGGTTGATTCATCGAAGCAATTCCAGCTTCGCAGGTGCGGTGCGCCTTCGAGAACCTAATGCCCTGGAGTCTCGGCCCTTTCACCAGCCTATCGCTGGATCCACCCGGTTGGGTGGTCTCCAGTGCCTGCGCAGAACAAGGACTGAGTCAGAATGGCCTTACCACCACGAGTATTCTTCACACTGCACGAGACGGCCGCGCGCTGGGGCTGCACGATTGCTGATATTGCCGGATGGGTGTGCGACGGCAAACTGGATATCCTGACCGGCATTTCGGCCGTCACCTGCGGCGCGGACCGGGTTTCCGGCCGGGTTATCATATCGCCGATGGACATCCTGCCGATGTTCCGGCGTTGTGGGACCGGCCCCACGGTCGCCAATCTGATGCGGATCAAGCCAGCCGCAGCGGAGGACTGGGTCTACATCACCGAGCCGCACGACGGCGTGGCGGTGTCGATTGCCGACATGCAGATCACCGGCCCAGACGTGCTGCGGTTTGAAGATGAACACGATCTGCTGCGCCGGGTTGGTGGTGGCGCGGGGTCAGTGTCGCCTTACGATTGGGAAGGAATGTATCTGACGGTCATTCGGCGTGTGCATGAGAAAGGCCTGCCGACAACCCAGTCTGAGTTCATTGCGGAGCTTCAGGAATGGTTTGCCGGGGTGGCGCAAAACGGTGAGGTTCCGGATGAAAGCACCATCCGGCGCAGGTTGCGACCGATCTGGAAGGCGCTGCGCGGCGACAGCTGAGAGGGGCGCCGCGTCACGCCGACTTCTTGTCGGCATCGTGAACGATCTTCGGGCGGGGCCGGAACATGCTGGCTACGGCATCAACTCCCGCCCGCAACGGTGAGTCCATCAAATGGGCATAGCGCTGGGTTGTTTGCATCTGCGAATGACCCAGCAGCTTGCCGATCATTTCCAGTGACGCACCGCCACTGACCAGAAGTGAAGCGAAGGTATGGCGCAGGTCATGGATCCGGACATCAGGCAGCTTGGCGTCCTTTTGCACGTTGATCCAGAAGCGGCGGATTTCCTTTACGGGCTGACCGGGCGTATCGCCGGGGAACAGCCATGGGTTCGCCTTCGGCACCAAGAGTTGTCGCTGGCGCACGATGGCCGCGACTTCAGCCGAAATTGGAACCCGGTGGATTTTGCGCTGTTTGGTTGTCGCAGCCGGTTTTGCCCAGCTTCCCAATTCCAGATTGAATTGCTCAAAGCGCGCCTGGCGCACCTCGCCGACCCGGCTTCCGGTCAACATGCACAGCCGGATGATCCCCGCCGCACGCTGATCCACCGCCGCATCCAGCACCTCGGCCAGTTTCCCGATCTCCTCTTGCGACAGGAAGCGTTCACGTTCGTTCTCGAGCCGCTTCTTGAACGCCGAGGCGGGATTGTCCGTGCGCCAGCCCCAGCCGATGGCGAGGGTGAACATCTTGCGCAGCACCTCGCCTACCCGGTTGGCGCGGATTGGTGTGGGCTTGGCCCCCTGCAACTTGCGCGCCCGGTTGTTCGGCTTTTCCTTTGATGGCCGCGCCCTGCCCTTAGCGATGATGTTCAGCAGTTTGGCGACATCATGCGGCGTGATCTCTGCCACCAGCTTCTTTCCCCAGTGCGGCTTGACCAGTTTGGTCAACATCGACTGCTGGTCCGAGGCATTGGTTTTGGCAAGGTGCGGAACATGCTCGACAAGATAGCGGTCGATCATGTCGCTGAACCTCGGGGCCTCGCGCAACTCGCCCCGCGTCCCTAAGGGGTCACCACCCTCGTCGATCATTCGGCGCAAATCCCGTGCCCGCTCTCGCGCCGCCGTCACCGTCCATTCGGGCCAGCGTCCGATGGTCATGCGGCGCTGACGGCCTGCGAACCGGTAATCGAGCGAGAAGCACCTGTTGCCTGACGCGAGGATGCGGATGGAAAAGCCCCGAACCTCGGTATCGAAGACCTGAACGTGACGCCCCTCCTCCGGGACTTGCTCCCTCACCGCTTTATCATTTAATCTCAATCGCTTGACCATGTTTGCACCTCCTGTCGCCAATGACACAGGCGTGGATTCGCGCCTTTATCAAGCAAAGCATGGCAACGGCTGCGGCAATCAGGCGGTGACCGGCGGTGATGACGTTCGGCGCTGCCGGTCGTTGGATTCATGGGCAAATCTGTTGAACCTGAGGGTCGGCGGCATGGATTTTCGTGTGAAAATCTGGGTGGCGCAGACTTCTCGAATTGGGAAAAGGGTTGTTTCCCGGTCCGGTTTTGACGCGCCCCGGCACGGATTCTGCAAATCTTCAATTAAATCAATGACCGGCAAGGGTCTGCCCCCTCTGCCACCCCATTGAAACCGTGCCAGTGTCGGCGAACAGCCGCAAAACGCTGCAAATCCGCGAAACGGGGCCGACACGCCCCGCCCACACCAGCACGGGTCGAGATTCGGCGGCCTTGCGGCCGTGCTTTACACCGAGACAGTTCCGGCCAGAATTTGAGAATATCTCGTGAAATCAATGACCGGCAAGCCTCCGGCGCATCACCGCCGGTCATCGCCTTCCCGCCACCCCTTTGGGTCTGCGTCTCTTGTCCCCGGAAATCAGCCCGCTCCGGGTGATGATCGGGAGACAGATGATGACAGCAACGGG
>JAAFIJ010000298.1 GCA_013298675.1 Rhodobacterales bacterium
GCGGGGTATAGGCATTGGAATCGCGTGGCCACATCAAGTTGCCAAAGATTTTCACATCGCGAACTTTCAGATCTTTGTGCTTTTCATCGTCAATCAAAAAGCCCCGATCAATCAACAGCCTGCGCCCATCAAACGTCTCAAGCACCGAAATCACCCGCACCCCGGCACCGACCATCGGCTGTCCGGATTGCACATAAAGCTGCTCTCCGGTGAACTTGCCTTCGGTTGTCACCGGGCGGTAGCGGTCTTTTTCGGGTGTTGGTGCGGCGGGCACCGCAATGGCCGGGCTGCTGATCCCTGCTGTCATGTCATCCAGCTGCGCGCGCTTTTCATACATGCGCTGGACCTGCCAAGTGCCTAGGCCACACAGGACCGCAACGCCACCGATGCCAAAAATCAGTGCAATAATCAGTCGCAAGTTCATAGACGTACCCTGAAACGCCATAGTCTTAGACACCATGGCCTGAAACGAAAGGCGCGGGCCACGATGGGCCCGCGCTATGGTTCTTATGTGACCGGGGTCATTGGCCCCAGATGTAGACTGCAGCAAACAGGAACAACCACACCACGTCCACAAAGTGCCAGTACCAAGCCGCAGCCTCAAAGCCGACGTGCTGTTCTGCAGTGAAATGGCCCTTGTAGGTGCGGATCAGACAGATGGTCAAAAAGATCGTCCCGATGACCACATGAAAACCGTGGAACCCCGTCGCCATGAAGAACGACGCACCATAAATGTTGCCCGCAAAGCCAAAAGCAGCATGGCTGTATTCATAAGCTTGGAAAACGGTGAACAAAGCGCCCAACAGGACTGCTAGGATCAAGCCCTGCTTCATATCGCGACGGTTGGCGTTTTCGTGCACCAAAGCGTGGTGTGCCCAAGTGGCGGCACAGCCAGAAAGAAGCAAAATCAAGGTGTTGATCAAGGGCAAGTGCCATGGGTCAAAAGTTGTTATACCTTCGGGCGGCCAAACACCGTCAACCAGCGGGCTTAGTGGCCCCATCGGGTACAGGGCATGTTTGAAGAAGGTCCAGAACCAAGCCGAAAAGAACATGATCTCGGACATGATGAACAAAATGAACCCATAACGCAGGCCAATCCGCACGACAGGCGTGTGATCGCCGGTCTGTCCTTCGTGGACCACTTCGGACCACCACGCGAACATAACGTACAAAACGCCGGCAAAGCCGATCAGCCCCATCCAAGGACCGGATCCATGCATCCACAGCACAGAGCCGAAAAGCATGACAAATGCGCTGACAGCGCCGAAAAGCGGCCAAATAGACGGCGGCAAGATGTGGTAGTCGTGGTTCTTGGCGTGGGCCATAGCAGTTCCCTCGTTTCGTGTTCTTTTTAGTTTACTGGGTTCCCGGGGGCGGGGGCAAGTGCTGCCTGCGCTTCAGGAAGCGGAGTTGTGTGGAAAGTGTAAGAAAGTGTGATCTCTTTGATCAATCCGGCCTCTGGATCGTCAATGATGGTGGGATCGACGTAAAAAGATACCGGCATCACAATTCGCTCACCCGGTTGCAAAACCTGTTGCGTAAAGCAAAAGCATTGGATCTTGGTAAAGTAGCCGCCTGCCATATCGGGCTGCACATTATAGCTGGCCGTGCCCGCGATCGGGTGGTCGGTCGGATTATAGGCCTCATAAAACGCCAGATTGGTTTCGCCGATCCGCACGGTCATTTCGGTTTGCTGCGGCTTGAACTCCCAAGGCATCCCCGCTTCCAGCGACCCATCGAAACGGATCAACATGGTCTGGTCCAAAATCACATCCGAATCCTGATCTGAAGTGATCGTCGCGCCGGCATAGCCCGTTGTTCGGCAAAACCAGTCATAAAAAGGCACTGCCGCAAAGGACAGCGATAACATCGTCAGACCAAATGCCGCGAGCAAGGACGCGGTTTTTGTCTTTGGTGTCATTCTTTCTTCTCCTCGACCGCAGGTTCGGCAATCAACCTGTGGTCAAAAGCTGCCATCGGATTGCCGCGGGTTACTTTGACAACCGTTAGCGCAAAAACCAATGCGACAAATGCAGCAAGGACCAAACCGACGCCAAGATTGCGAGAGAATCTGCGCCGATGAATTTCGTGCTCGGGGCGAAACGTCATGTTACCAGCCTCCATATCCATAAGGTTTTAGTGCGGCTTCAACGAGGAAAGCGCTGAAGTGTAGAAAGAGATAGAGCAAGGAAAACCGGAAAACCGACTTTTCAACCTTGTAGTTATCCGCCTCGGCCACCACTTCGGCGCGTCGCCAAATGCGCCAAGCGCCCCGCAGGAATTCAGCGTTCAGCAGCAGCGAGACCGCCAGATAGATCGGGCCGCCGATAGAGGTGAACGCGGCCCCGACGGCAAAGGGGATCAGCAAAATGGTATAGACCAGAATATGGGTGCGCGTGGATTTGCGGCCATGCGTGACCGTCAACATCGGCACACCCGCCGCGTGGTAATCCTCTTTCATGAACAAGGCCAATGCCCAGAAATGGGGCGGCGTCCACATGAAGATCAACATGAACATCAAACATGCCTCGACCGACACAGACCCTGTGGCGGCAACCCAGCCAATCATCGGCGGAAAGGCCCCTGCCGCGCCTCCGATCACGATGTTCTGCGGTGTCGAGCGTTTCAACCACATCGAGTAAACGACAGCATAAAAGAAGATGGTAAAGGCCAGCAATCCGGCAGCTGCAAGGTTGGTCGCAAGCCCCAACATCACCACCGATATACCAGAAAGCGCCAACCCGATTGCCAGAGCCTCACCTGCCTGAACGCGGCCCGATGGAACAGGCCGTCCTTGGGTGCGGCGCATGATTACATCGATGTCGGCGTCCCACCACATATTCAACGCACCCGACGCCCCTGCCCCCAAAGCAATGAACAAAACGGCGGCAAACGCCTCTACCGGGTGAAGAGAGACCGGGGCCACAAGCAGACCCACGAGCGCTGTGAACACCACCAAAGACATCACGCGCGGCTTCAAGAGTTGGAAGTAATCCCCAAACCCTGCATCGTATTCCTGATCAAAAGACCGCAGATCGGCCATGGCTTGGGATGCTTTCCGATAAAGCGAAAGCCCCCGGATGGGGGCCTTCGGAATGTCACATGATCGCAGCGGCGGGCTTAGTTGGCGGCAAGTTGCAGATTGCCTGCCTTTGCACCGACAAGCCATTTGTCATAAGCCTCTTGCGAAACGACTTTCACAGTGATCGGCATGTAGGCATGGTCCTTGCCACAAATCTCGGAGCACTGGCCGAAGTATACGCCTTCACGCTCAGCTTTGAACCAAAGCTGCGCCAAACGACCAGGAACGGCATCCTGCATCACGCCAAAAGCTGGAATTTTCCATGCATGGATCACGTCCGCACCAGTGACTTGCACGACAATGGTCTTGCCGATCGGCAACACAATCGCGTTATCAGCGGCCAAAAGATATTCGCTTGGCTTGTAGCCATTTGCT
>JAAFIJ010000299.1 GCA_013298675.1 Rhodobacterales bacterium
CTTTTACGCAGGCATGGCCGAACGCGGCTATACCCCCGAATTTGCTGCGCAATGCTTTTCCCAGATTGAGGGGTTTGGCGAATACGGCTTTCCCGAAAGCCATGCTGCGGCCTTTGCCATGCTTGCCTATGTGTCTGCGTGGTTGAAACGCCACCACCCGGCGGCCTTTGCCTGTGCGCTGCTGAATTCGCAACCGATGGGGTTTTACGCCCCCGCACAGATCGTGCGCGATGCCCGCGAACACCGGATTGAGTTGCGCCCGATTTGCGTGAACGCAAGCGCATGGGACAACACGCTGGAACGCCGCCCCGATGGGCAGTTGGCGCTGCGTCTGGGGTTTCGCCAGATCAAGGGCATGCGAGAGGAAACCGCGGCCTGGATCGTGGGCGCGCGCGGCAACGGATACCCCGACCCCGAAAGCCTGTGGTTGCGGGCGGGCGTGCAGCCCACCGCGCTGGAACTGCTGGCAGAGGCAGACGCCTTTGCCAGCATGGGTCTGGGGCGGCGCAACGCCCTGTGGCAGGTCCGGGCCATTCGCGCGCCCACGCCCTTGCCCTTGTTCGCCGACCCGATTGACGGCGAGGGCATCCGTGAGGCGCAAGTGCAGCTGCGCGCCATGCATCTGGGCCAAGAGGTGGTTGAGGATTACCTGACCATGCGCCTGTCGCTGCGCGCCCACCCGATGGAGCTGTTGCGCCCGCAAATGCCGGGGATCACGCCGCATGCGGAACTGGGCGCGACGCCCCTAAAGCAGATATCGGTCTGCGGTCTGGTGATCACACGGCAAAGGCCGGGCACGGCATCAGGCGTGATTTTCCTGACGCTAGAGGATGAAACCGGGGTCGCCAATGTGGTGGTCTGGCCGAAAATCTATGAACAGTTCCGAAGGTCCGTCATTGGCGGGCGGTTGCTGTGGGTGTCAGGGTTTCTGCAGCGTGAGGGCATCGTGGTGCATCTAATCGCCCAACAGATAGAGGACCGCTCCCCCATGCTGGGGCTGCTCGGCCACCCCAATGACGCGGCCATCACCCAAACCACGTCGCAAACCGATGACGTGCCACAACACATGCGCCCCAAACAACCCGGCCGCGCCTATCACCCACGCGATCAGGCGCGCGTGCTGTTCCCTAGTCGTGATTTTCATTGAAGGGGCGGCAGTTTTGAGGCGGGCGGTATCACGACCCACATCTCGGCATGTACTTGCAGCCCGAAATGGGTACTATGGACATTCGTGTTGATGTTGGTCGTGGTTGCGTCACCTCTTGTAGCATGCGGAGTAGTGGGCAAAAACCGTCAAGTGGAAGCATCTGTTCAACAGTGAAATCATGGTTTGGGTTGTAAGATGGCATCTAGTGTAGTGCTTCGGAAGCGGCTTCTTTCTGGCCTAGGTTCTGGCTTGAAGGGACATGGTTTCGTTGAGAAATTTGATCGCAAAAATATGGCCTTTTTTCAGAAAACGCCCTGCGGCTTCGTTAGTGTTAATGTAAACCCCGTTAGAATGGACGGAAATGTGCGATTTTCTATCAGCGGCGCAATCAGCTTAACTTATGTACAGGAAATCTTGGAAAAAACCGCGCTTTACGATTTTGATGACGGCATGACGTGGTCTTGTGGAATGGAGCTGGCAAATTTTGAACGCTACGCTGATTGGATTGCGCCAAGAACAGCTCTGCAAAATGCCGCCGCAAAGATTGGCATTGGATCAACCGTGAGAGAATGGGGAGGATATCTGAATGACTATATGCCAGCAGATGCAGATGATACCGTCATTGATACACAGGTCAGTCGCCTCCTTGGCCGGATAGAAAAAACTGCGTTACCATTTTTACAAATTTATGGTTTTTCCGAAGAGGCGTTTCTAAATCTTTGTACAAGAAATGATAAGTTCGTCGAAATTTGTTTCGGGCGGCTCCAGCAGCAAGCGCTTGCTGGGCTACTCTTGGCTCAGAAACTCTGGCGACCTGAGACAGCGAAGACCATCAAGCAAAACATGGAGCGCAAAGGCAATTACTACGCGAAACTTGGGAACCCCGAGCCACTTCAAGTGTACATGAAAATTGGTAAAGAATTGGGATTGCTTTGATTCGTAATTGTTAGTGACATTGTGGCGAGCAGCAACCAATCAGCTTTCGCATTCCACATCCCAATATGAAACAGCGTAAGCCCCTGCTGCCAATGTACTTAGACCACCATCCGCCCGCGCCATTTGCCAAGGATATAATTAGCCGTCATCAGATCAAGATGCGCCCCGCCACCGTTTTTTGCGACCGTAATCTCTGCATCCGACTGGCGCGTAAACAGGCCCGCGGCCAGATCGTAAAAATCGGCACGGACATCCGCTTCGGCAATCACCCCCCGCGCGATTGGGTCTTTCAACTCTCCAATATGGCCAATCGTGGTCGCGCGGCTGTCAACAAAGATGCTGGCGCGGCGCAGCGCATCATCATCCACCTCACGCATGTCCGGGCGGTAGGCGCCGATCAGATCAAGGTGCTGACCGGGGCGCAGCCATTCGCCTCGGATCAACGGCTCCGTCGCCATAGTGGCGGTGCAGATGATGTCAGCAGCCGACACCGCCGCCGCAAGGTCCGTGGTGGCCGTAACCCGCGCGTCGGCGGCAGCCATCGCCATCGCGGCGGCGGGACTGCGGTTCCAAACAGTAAAGCGGGCATCTGAAAACAGCGACGCATAGGCCTGCACCATAGAGGTGGCAACCGTTCCTGCGCCCACCAAAAGGATATTCCGGCTGTCTTTGCGCGCAAGTTTTGACGCAGCAAGCAGGCTGTCCCCGGCGGTTTTCCATTTGGTGACAAGGTGGAAATCAACCAAGGCCTCCAACTCTCCGGTCTTGTCATTAAACAGATTGACCGCGCCATTCACCGTGGGCTTACCAAGGGCCGCATTGCCGGGCACAACGGTCGCCACCTTGACCAAGGCCCCCAAGCCATCAATCCAAGCTGCACGGTCCAGCATCGTATCCTTGCCACGATAGAGGAAAAGATCGTTGATCTCGGCGCGCGGCAGGCGGTGGCCGGCCTCTAGTGCTGTAAGCAACCCGGCCCAGCTCAGCAGTGATTCAGCGTCTTTTGGCACGATTTCGATGGTCATAACCCAGCCTCCTTGGTGGTCAGCAGTCCTTCGGCCACCAGTCGGCGCGCCCAGCCTTGCCAACTTTCAAATTGATGCGTGCGCCAACCGCGACGGGCGGCGGCGGTGATGTTGTCGGCCCTATCGTCGGTGAACAGCAGGCTTTCGGGTGGCAAACCGCAATCGGCCTCTAGCATTTCGTAAATGTGCGGATCAGGTTTGATCACGCCCATTTCACCCGACACATAGGTGCGGTCAAAGTCATGTAGGAAATCCATGCGCGGCAACGCCTCTGCCCATGAATAGCGACCAAAGTTGGTCAGGGCAAAAACCGCGACCCCTTTGGCACG
>JAAFIJ010000003.1 GCA_013298675.1 Rhodobacterales bacterium
GCCAACGCTATACCAAGAAGTATCTTTTGGCGGGTATTTATACTGCGCGCACGATTGTGGCGGCCCTGTTTATCATGCTGCCGATGACACCTGTAACCGTGGTGATCTTTTCCCTGTCGATGGGGGTTTTGTGGCTGGCCACAGTGCCGCTGACCTCAGGTCTGGTGGCCCATATCTACGGTCTTCGTTACATGGGCACGCTTTACGGTTTCGTCTTTCTGTCGCACCAGATCGGTGGCTTTTTGGGAATTTGGCTGGGCGGCAAGTTGTATGACCTGACCGGAAACTATACGCTCGTTTGGTGGATGGGGGTCGGTGTGGGTGCATTCTCGGCGCTTGTTCATTTGCCCATTCGTGAAAAACCGATGCTGGTGAAGGCAGCCTGACGCTGGGTGCGGCACGAAGGCCCGCCTTGATCCTTGGTCAAAAGCAAAATTCAATTGTGCCCTTTGCCGCGCGTGACAAGCTTGGTCCAGTTTTCGCCGCCCGACGGGCGCAAAAGTAAGGAGGCCCGATGCGCCTTGGTATTGCGTCCTTGATTGTCGCCTACCTTTTCAGCCAGTTTTACCGCGCCTTTCTGGCTGTGCTTAGCCCGGTGCTGATGGCTGATCTTGGTGCGACGCCAGAACTGCTTGCGACCGCATCCGGCTATTGGTTTTTGGCCTTTGCCGGGATGCAAATTCCGGTGGGTGAGGCATTGGACCGGATTGGCCCTCGCCTGACCGCATCAATTCTGCTGGCGGTGGCGGGGATCGGCGCCGCTGTTTTTGCGATGGCAACCGGGCCGTTGATGATCAATCTGGCTATGTTGCTGATCGGGGCGGGCTGTGCACCGGTGTTGATGGCGGCCTATTACATCTTTGCCCGCAGCTTTTCGCCCGCAATCTTTGGCACATTGGCAGGGGTGGTTATTGGGGTCGGTTCGCTGGGCAATATCGCGGCCTCGCTTCCTTTGTCCGCAGCGGTTGATCTGATGGGATGGCGCGCAACCATGGCCGGGCTGTCGGGGTTAACGCTGTTAACCGCGGGCCTGATCGCTGCCTTGGTGCGGGATCCGCCGCGGGTTGAGGTGACGCAGAAGGGATCATTGTTCGATCTTTTGAAATTGCCCGCGCTTTGGCCGATCCTGATCATGACGGCGGCTTGCTATGCACCTGCGGCTGGTTTGCGGGGCCTCTGGGTTGGCCCCTATCTGACAGATGTGTTTCACGCTGATGCCGGGCAAATCGGTCGCGCAACCTTGATCATGGGCTTGGCGATGGTGGTGGGAAACCTTGCCTATGGCCCGCTGGACCGTCTGCTTGGCACGCGCAAATGGCTGATCTTTGGTGGCAATGCGGCGATGGTCGCTTGCCTGCTGTTGCTGGCGAATACGGCCGACTCAACCGGGCCGTTACCAGTGATCCTTATGGCGGCGATAGGCTTGTTCGGCGCGTCTTTCCCGATGGTCATGGCGCATGGCCGCGCGTTTTTGCCGCCGCATCTTGTGGGGCGCGGTGTGACGCTGATCAACCTGTTTTGCATTGGACCGGCCGGCCTGATGCAAATCGCCACGGGCAAGCTGCACGCCGCGCTTACGCCCGACCCAACTTTGATAACCTTTGCACCTGCCTCTGCACCCTATGCCGGGCTGTTCCTGTTCTACGCAGCCTTCAGCAGTCTGGGCCTATTGATCTATCTGTTCTCGAAAGATCGTACCGACTGAACCGCGACTTCGGCTTTGACCCAAGTCATGACGTTTTTAGCGCATCCGCCCCTTTCCCCCCGCGTCCCCATGCGCTAAGGGGACACGTCTTTGACGGTCAAAGACGATTATTAGGAGAACCCCGATGGGCTATAAGGTCGTCGTCGCGGGTGCCACGGGTAACGTGGGCCGCGAAATGCTGAACATCCTCGCCGAGCGCGAGTTCCCGGTTGATGAGATCGCGGCACTTGCGTCGCGAAAGTCGCTGGGCACTGAAATTAGCTTTGGCGACAAGACCGTCAAGACCAAGGACCTTGAAACCTTTGATTTTACCGGGTGGGACATTGCGTTGTTCGCAGTGGGCTCTGACGCAACAAAGATTTACGCGCCACGTGCGGCGGCGGCTGGCTGTGTCGTGATCGATAACTCGTCGCTTTATCGCTATGATCCGCAAGTTCCGTTGATCGTGCCCGAAGTGAACGCAGACGCGATCATTGGCTACAAGAACAAGAACATCATCGCGAACCCAAACTGTTCGACTGCACAGATGGTTGTGGCGCTAAAGCCCTTGCATGACCGCGCGCGGATCAAGCGGGTGGTTGTGTCCACCTATCAGTCCGTTTCGGGTGCCGGCAAAGAAGGCATTGACGAGCTGTGGGACCAGACCAAGGGCATGTATGTTCCCGGTAAAGAAGTCGCGCCCAAAAAGTTCACCAAGCAGATCGCGTTCAACGTGATCCCGCAGATTGACGTCTTCCTCGACGATGGGTCCACCAAAGAAGAATGGAAGATGGTCGCCGAGACCAAGAAGATCCTCGATCCCAAAATCAAGGTCACGGCAACCTGCGTGCGCGTTCCGGTCTTTGTTGGCCACTCTGAAGCGATCAACATCGAGTTTGAAGATTCGATCGATTGGCAAGAGGCACAAGACATTCTGCGCGAAGCGCCCGGCATCTTGTTGGTCGATAAGCGTGAACCGGGTGGTTACATCACCCCGGTCGAATGTGTGGGCGATTATGCCACCTATATCAGCCGCGTGCGCCAAGACAGCACGGTTGAAAACGGCATCTCGCTGTGGTGCGTGTCAGACAACCTGCGCAAGGGCGCTGCATTGAACGCGGTGCAAATCGCAGAACTGCTGGGAAGCAAGTACCTGAAAAAGGGCTGACCAGCCCGCCTGATACCGTATGCCGGCGAACGCAAATTAAACTTGTTGATCCGGCATACGTCCACTATACGCCCCCGATGCCCGCCTATGGGCATAGAATCATAAATCGCCGTGTTTGTCCCAGCCGTCGCAGCCGGGGCAGTTCCGGCATAGGAGTATGCGACATGAAATTGAATGAACTGCACGACAACCCAGGTGCAACCAAAAAGCAAAAGCGCGTTGCGCGTGGTCCGGGTTCGGGCAAGGGCAAGACCGCTGGCCGTGGTATCAAGGGTCAGAAATCGCGTTCGGGCGTCGCTATTGGCGGCTACGAAGGCGGCCAGATGCCACTTTATCGCCGCTTGCCAAAGCGCGGCTTTACCAAGCCGAACCAGCTTCGCTATGCGGTGATCAACCTTGGTTTGATCGAGAAATTCGTTGCAGCCGGCAAACTGGACCTGACATCGGAAATCACCGAGGACATGTTGGTTGACGCTGGTCTGACCGGCCACAAGCGTGACGGTATTCGCATCTTGAACAAGGGCGAAATCAAGTCGGCTGTCAAATTGAACGTGTCGGGTGCGTCTGCTGCGGCTGTTGAAGCCATCAAAGCAGCTGGCGGTTCGATCACTGTCAAAGCGGCCGCGGCTGAATAACAGCTGAAATCGGAATCTTGGGTTGTGAGCGGTCGCAAGACCGCTTACATCAAGCAAAGTTTTCCCGCGCCGCCGACCGGAAAAACGGTTTGGCGGCGTTCTGCATGAAAGAGACATGGAATGGCATCTGCTGCAGAGCAAATGGCTGCGAACCTTAGCTGGGGCGCGCTAGGCAAGGCGACTGATCTTCGCCAACGGATTTTCTTCACGATTGGCCTATTGATGGTCTATCGCTTGGGCACCTATATCCCGGTTCCGGGCATTGATGGCGCCGCACTTCAGCAGTTCATGGACAAGGCTGGCGCGGGCATCGGCGGCATCCTGTCGGTGTTCACGGGCGGTGCCATCAAGCGGATGGGGATCTTTGCGTTGGGGATCATGCCGTATATTTCGGCATCGATCATCATTCAGTTGTTGGCGTCGATGCTGCCTTCGCTTGAACAGCTGAAGAAAGAGGGCGAGCAGGGCCGCAAGAAGCTGAACCAGTACACCCGCTATTTGACCGTCGCTTTGGCATTGTTCCAAGGTTACGGCATCGCGGTTTCCATTCAGGCTGGGGGTCTTGCGCACGAACCGGGCGCCTATTTCATCGCGTCCTGTGTCATCACGCTTGTCGGTGGCACGATGTTCCTGATGTGGCTGGGTGAGCAGATCACCGCGCGCGGCATCGGAAATGGCGTGTCCTTGATCATTTTCGTCGGCATCGTGGCAGAAATTCCAACCGCGCTTGCGAACTTCTTTAGCCAAGGCCGTTCCGGCGCCATTTCAACCCCGGTCATCATCGGTGTGCTGGTCATGGTTGTTGTGGTCATCGCGGCAGTGGTGTTCATGGAGCGCGCGTTGCGCAAGATCCATATCCAATATCCCCGCCGTCAGGTGGGCATGAAGGTTTATGACGGCGGCTCTTCTCACTTGCCGATCAAGGTGAACCCAGCGGGCGTTATCCCTGCGATCTTTGCCTCGTCCTTGCTGCTGTTGCCAACCACGATTTCGACATTCTCTGGCGCGCAAACCGGGCCGATCATGTCGACCATTCTGGCTTATTTCGGCCCCGGCCAACCGCTGTATCTGTTGTTCTTTGTTGGCATGATCGTGTTCTTTGCGTATTTCTACACGCAAAACGTTGCCTTCAAAACGGATGAGGTTGCCGAGAACCTGAAGAACCAGAACGGGTTCATTCCCGGGATTCGTCCGGGTGCAAAGACGCAAGAATACCTTGATTACGTTGTGAACCGCGTTCTGGTCGTTGGGGCTGCCTATCTTGCCGCCGTTTGTTTACTGCCAGAAATTCTGCGGACCCAGTTTGCGGTGCCATTCTATTTCGGCGGCACGTCAGTGCTGATCGTGGTGTCGGTGACGATGGATACGATCAACCAGATCCAATCACATCTGTTGGCGCATCAGTACGAAGGATTGATTGAGAAATCACAGCTTCGGGGCAAGAAACGCACTGGGCCCCGGCCACCAGCTCGTCGCTAAGGAAACGAAACCATGCTCAATATAATCCTCCTTGGCCCTCCGGGCGCCGGCAAGGGCACGCAAGCAAAGCGCTTGGTGGACGAGCGGGCCATGGTGCAACTCTCAACCGGCGACATGCTGCGCGACGCCAAGACCAGCGGAACAGAGATGGGCCGCAAGGTTGCCGAAGTGATGGCGACGGGACAGTTGGTGACGGATGATATCGTTATCGGTCTGATCAAGGAAAAGCTGACTCAAGGCGCTGGCGGCGGGTTCATCTTTGACGGATTTCCCCGCACGCTAAAGCAAGCGGACGCTTTGGGCGCGTTGCTGGATGGCATGGGGCAGGGGCTTGCTGCTGTGATCGAGATGCAAGTTGATGATGCGGCCTTGGTGTCGCGTATCACCGGGCGCTATACCTGTGGAAACTGTGGCGAAGTCTATCATGATATCACGCGTCCAGCCAAAGTGTCGGGCACCTGCGATGCCTGCGGCAGCCATGATTTGCGCCGTCGTGTTGATGACAACGAAGACGCGCTCAAGACCCGTCTGATGGAATATTACAAGAAAACCTCGCCGCTGATTGGCTATTACTATGCCAAAGACAAGCTGCACAGCGTCGATGGATTGGCGGAAATGGACCATGTTTCGCAAGCCATCGCAAAGGTTCTTGACAAAGGCTAGATCAAGACACGCCCGCCCTTGACGTGCTAGCCAAAAGCCCATAAAGCACGGCGTCCTGCATCAGAATCGTTTGCGGGGTCGCCCTATTGGCGAATCGTATTGCCTCGGTCTTGATCGAGGTGGAGTTGTGAGAAAAGGTTCCGGGATTACGGAACCGCAACATGAAGGAATAGACGTTTGGCTCGTATTGCTGGCGTAAACATCCCGACCCAAAAGCGGGTCCCGATCGCGCTAACCTATATCACCGGAATCGGTCCGCATAACGCGGAACTCATTTGTGAATCCATCGGCATCGACCGCGCTCGCCGTGTGAACCAGCTTTCTGACGCAGAAGTGCTGGCGATCCGCGAATACATCGACGCCAACTTCACCGTTGAAGGCGATCTTCGCCGCGAAACCTCGATGAACATCAAGCGTCTTATGGACCTTGGTTGCTATCGTGGTCTGCGCCATCGTAAGGGCCTTCCGGTCCGTGGTCAGCGCACGCACACCAACGCTCGTACCCGTAAGGGCCCCGCTAAAGCCATCGCTGGCAAGAAGAAATAAGGGGTAGGGCATATGGCACGCGATACAAAAGCATCCCGCACGAAGAAAAAAGAACGCAAGAACATCGCCGCAGGCGTGGTTCACGTGAACTCTTCGTTCAACAACACCAAAATCCTGATCTCTGACGTTCAGGGCAACGCGATTTCCTGGTCGTCCTCGGGCACCATGGGCTTTAAGGGCTCGCGGAAATCGACCCCTTACGCCGCTCAGATGGCTGCAGAAGATGCAGCTCGTAAGGCGCAAGAGCATGGCATGAAGACTGTTGAAGTCGAAGTGCAAGGTCCGGGTTCGGGCCGTGAATCCGCTTTGCGCGCTCTGGCTGCTGTCGGTCTGAACATCACCTCGATCCGTGATGTCACCCCGCTTGCACACAACGGTTGCCGCCCACCAAAGCGCCGCCGCGTTTAATTCACCCATTGCTGGCCGGGCTGCAGTTCTGCTGCAGTCCGGTTTGCAATATTCTGAACCTCGGGCGTTTCCTGCTTATGGACATGGGCAGGCGACTAGAATGGAGGCGAAGCCATGATCCATAAGAATTGGCAAGAACTGATCAAGCCACAGCAGCTGATCGTAAAGCCAGGTGCTGATCCACAGCGCACAGCAACCGTGATCGCAGAACCGTTGGAGCGTGGCTTTGGCCTGACGCTTGGCAACGCTTTGCGCCGTGTGCTGATGTCGTCGCTGCAAGGCGCGGCCATCACGTCGGTACAAATCGACAACGTTTTGCACGAGTTCTCATCCGTGGCAGGCGTGCGCGAAGATGTCACCGACATCGTTTTGAACCTGAAAGGCGTCAGCCTGAAGATGGATGTTGAAGGGCCAAAGCGCCTGTCGATTTCCGCCAAGGGCCCGGGCGTTGTCACCGCTGGTGACATCTCGGAAACGAATGGCATTGAGGTTCTGAACAAGGACCACGTGATCTGTCACCTCGACGACGGCGCTGATGTGTTCATGGAACTGACCGTGAATACCGGCAAAGGCTATGTCGCAGCGGACAAGAACCGTCCGGAAGATGCGCCAATCGGTCTGATTCCGATCGACGCGATCTATTCGCCGGTCAAGAAAGTCAGCTACGAAGTGCAGCCGACCCGTGAAGGTCAGGTTCTGGACTATGACAAGCTGACAATGAAAGTCGAAACCGATGGCTCGTTGACCCCAGACGACGCAGTGGCCTAT
The DNA here is from genome assembly GCA_013298675.1 of Rhodobacterales bacterium. Taxonomy (GTDB): domain Bacteria; phylum Pseudomonadota; class Alphaproteobacteria; order Rhodobacterales; family Rhodobacteraceae; genus JAAFU01. The sequence continues at coordinate 7,352 of JAAFIJ010000003.1, forward strand.
GCCGCGCGTATTCTGCAAGACCAACTGGCCGTGTTCGTCAACTTCGACGAGCCAGAGTCGGCAAAAGCAGGCGAAATCGATGCGGGCCTAGAGTTCAACCCACTTCTGTTGAAGAAAGTGGACGAGTTGGAGCTTTCGGTGCGTTCGGCAAACTGCCTCAAGAACGACAACATCGTCTACATCGGCGACCTGATCCAGAAAACCGAAGCAGAAATGCTGCGCACTCCGAACTTTGGCCGCAAGTCCTTGAACGAAATCAAGGAAGTGTTGTCGGGCATGGGTCTGCATCTGGGTATGGAAGTCGAAGATTGGCCACCAGAGAACATCGAAGATCTGGCCAAGCGTTTTGAGGACCAGTTCTGATAATTTCGGGGTGCGCTTTCAATGCGCACCCTACCTAAACAAATGCCCGGAATGCCGGGGAAAATATGGGTTGAAAAAACCCCAAGGTGAGCGGGACCAATCGTAGGTTCTGCCGGACAAAGCAAAACACGCGATCAGGAGATTTCCATGCGTCACTCTAATGGCTACCGCAAACTAAACCGGACCCACGAACACCGCAAGGCGATGTTCGCAAACATGGCTGGTTCGTTGATCGAGCACGAGCAGATCAAAACCACCCTGCCAAAAGCAAAAGAACTGCGCCCGATCATCGAAAAACTGATCACCCTTGCCAAGCGCGGCGATCTGCACGCCCGTCGTCAGGCACATGCGCAGCTAAAGCAGGACATGCACACCGCGCGTCTGTTCGAAATTCTCGGACCACGTTACCAGACCCGTCAGGGCGGCTATGTGCGCGTGCTGAAGGCTGGCTTCCGCTACGGTGATATGGCGCCAATGGCGATCATTGAATTCGTGGATCGTGATCCTTCGGCCAAAGGTGCCGCAGACCACGCACGCACCGCTGCAGAAGAAGCAGCAGAATAAACGACGCCTAACAGCGTTTCATCAAGCCCGCCTCTGGCGGGCTTTTTGTTTTCATGGCACTCGTCGCAGTCACTGTTGTGCACGCCCCCCTCGACAGCGGGCGTTCTTGCCAAACTGCCGCGCCAAACCTAGGGGCCTACCGCAAAGGTCTGACTTGCGCCTTTTCACGGGCCCACAGTCGGCATAGATTGGACGGATGGCAGACCTATTTGACACTTCCGAACCAAAGGCGCCCCTCGGTCCACGACCGTTGGCTGACAGGTTGCGCCCAAAATCATTGTCACAAGTGATTGGACAAGAACGCATTCTGTCGCCCGAGGGGCCACTGGGTGCGATGCTGGAAGCAAAAAACCTAAGTTCATTGATCCTTTGGGGCCCGCCCGGGGTTGGGAAGACGACCATTGCCCAACTGCTTGCGGCAGAAACCGACAAGCATTTCGTCCAAATCTCTGCGATTTACTCAGGGGTGGCGGACTTAAAAAAGGTGTTTGATTCCGCGAAAATCCGCCGTGCGAACGGGTTGGGTACCTTGCTGTTTGTCGACGAAATTCACCGGTTCAACAAAGCACAGCAAGATGGCTTTCTGCCGCACATGGAGGACGGCACGATTTTGCTGGTTGGTGCCACCACTGAAAACCCCAGCTTTGAGCTGAACGCGGCCTTGCTGTCGCGCGCGCAGGTGATTGTGCTTGATCGGCTGGAATTGCGCGATCTGGAGCGGCTGGCGCAGCGCGCAGAGCAAGAGTTGGGACGCGCCCTGCCACTGACGGGTGAAGCGCGCGAAAGCTTGCTGGAGATGGCAGATGGCGATGGACGGGCGCTGTTGAACCTGATCGAACAGGCGTCGTCATGGCGGGTCGACAAACCACTTGATCGCGCGCAACTGGCCGCGCGCCTAATGCGGCGGGCAGCCAAGTTCGACAAGACGGGCGAGGAACATTACAACCTGATCTCCGCCCTGCATAAATCGGTCCGCGGATCCGATCCGGATGCCGCACTTTATTGGTTCGCGCGCATGCTGGAAGGCGGCGAAGATCCCCGGTTTCTGGCGCGCCGGATCACCCGTATGGCGGTCGAGGACATTGGCCTTGCCGATCCCCAAGCGCAGCAGGTGTGTTTGGAATCTTGGAACACATACGAACGATTGGGCAGCCCAGAAGGGGAATTGGCGCTGGCCCAAGCGTTGGTTTATCTGGCATTGGCCCCCAAATCGAACGCAGTTTATGTTGCCTATAAGGCCGCGCGTGCAGCCGCGCGCGACAGTGGAAGCCAGCCACCGCCGCTTCACATTCGAAACGCCCCGACACGGCTGATGAAGGACATCGGCTATGGCGCGGGCTATGCCTATGATCATGACGCAGAAGATGGGTTCTCTGGGCAAGACTATTTCCCCGAGGGCATGAAGCGCCCGGTGTTTTATCAACCCCTGGAACGCGGCTTTGAACGAGAGTTGCACAAGCGGGTAGAGTATTTTGCCAAACTGCGCGCAAAGCGACAGCAGTCGAACGATTGAATTGGTGCAACACAGAAGGACCGCAGTTGGCGATTCTCGGTGGCAAGGAACCAGAGAGACAAAAAAGCCGTTAAATGCGCGCCCTGCGACAGGGACGAAAGCAGGGGAACTGCAGAAAAGTCTCTGCAAAATCTGTGCGCGCGTTAAACAACGAGACAGCCCGAAAGACTAAAGTTTCCTAAGTGGCATCCTGTCTTGGTGCGTTCGCTAAGGAGAAACAAAGTGTTCCAAAGGGTGATGGCTGTTGTGCGCAAACCACTTAGCAGGTTGCCCGGACAACGACCGGATCTTCTGGTGTTTCTTCCGGCGGTTGCCCTGATGCTCTACTGGTGGGGAGGTGAGCGCTATCTTGTGCTTATGGCCTTTGCGAGTCCGCTGCTTTTGTTGGCTTCGCAAACCGTTCGTCCCGGCAAACCAAAATATTCCGACACCCACCATATTACGCTGAGCGGCGGGCATTCACGCACCCATATCATTGAAAAGCTTGATCAAGCCCTAGTAGCTGCCAATGCGGCGGCCTCATCCACGGCGTGCTTTGTTGTTTGTATTGATGATGAGGACCGGTTGTCCACACGGTATGGGCGCGCGGCAGAGGCGGCGATTCTGACCCAATGCAGCGACCGGATTCGTGGTGCGTTGCGTCAAATGGACACTTTGGTCAGGTTGGACAGTGGTGGCTTTGCGGTGTGTCTTGATGCCAAACGAAGATTGGACATCGAGACAGTTTTGACCATCAGTTCGCGGTTTCAAGAAGCACTTTCCGCTGCGATCAGCCTGAATGCGGCGCGCATCTACATCACGGCCTCTGTTGGATTCTGTCTTTCCGCCAAAAGCCCAAAGCAGACCGGAGAAGCCTTGCTTGACGCTGCGCAACTTGCAGCGGACGCGGCGCTGCGGTCGGGCCCGTCCGCGATCAGGTCTTTTGACGGCGAGATGATCACTGCGCGTGACCGATCCGAGGCGTTGCGGACCGAGATGGAAGCGGCGTTGAACAATGGCGAGGTGCGTGCCTACTTCCAGCCGCAAGTCTCTACCGAGACCGGGGCAATTTCCGGATTTGAAGCATTGGCCCGCTGGCATCACCCAGAGCGCGGCGTCATTGCGCCTGGGGAATTCTTGCCGATCATTGAGGACAATGATCTGAGTGATCGCTTGGGCGAAGTAATGTTGTACCAAGCGCTTTTCGCGATGAAACAGTGGGACAAAGAGGGCTTTCAGATTCCTTGTGTTGCCGTCAACTTTTCGTCCGGAGAACTGCGCAATCCGCTGCTTGTGTCAAAACTGAAATGGGAACTGGACCGGTTCGATCTGGAACCAAAGCGACTGTGTGTCGAGATCCTGGAGAATGTCGTCGCGGCCACGGAAAATGACATTGTCGTTTCGAATATTTCGGGATTGGCGGCCCTCGGCTGCGGCATCGATCTGGATGATTTTGGCACGGGCCATGCCTCTATCACCTCTATCCGGCGCTTTGCGATCCGCCGCATCAAAGTTGACCGAAGCTTTGTGACGCGGATTGATAAAGACCCCAGTCAGCAAAAAATGGTGGCCGCGATCCTGTCGATGGCGGAACAATTGGGCCTCGCGACACTGGCCGAAGGGGTGGAAACCGTCGGAGAGCATACGACACTTGCGCAACTTGGATGCAGCGATGTTCAGGGCTATTCTATTGCAAAACCGATGCCCTTCGATGCGACGACCGCTTGGATCGCCGAGTATCGGAAAAACCGACCACCGCAGATTCAAATCAAACACCGCGCGCGATGAATGGAGTATTGCGCTCTGGGTGGCAATGACGCCGAGGAAGTCTAAAATCCGCCTGTCTATTCACGTTAACGGGCACATTCCGGGTACATTTCGGGAAAACCACTTGACCTTTTGGCCCCCCTTCTGTTGAACCAGCCCTAACCCTGAATTGGAATGGTGGCGGTCCTAATGGACGATCAAAACAAGAATATGATCCTTGCAACGGTGTTGAGTTTCGCCGTGCTTTTGGCGTGGTACGTCGGCGGTCCGATGGTGTTTCCGCAATGGTTCCCAGACCCGGCGCAAATGACGGCGGCAGCGCCCGAAGGTGCTGTTGTCTTGCCCGAGGCGGCCACGGAACAGGCGACGCCGAGTATTTCCAGCGAGACGGGGGCCGCGCTTAAACTGGCCGCGCGGGCCACGATCGATACGCCTAAACTCGAGGGTTCGATTTCCGCGCTTGGCGGCCGGATTGATGATCTGTCGCTCAAGACCTATCGCGAAACGATTGCTGAGGGCTCACCGAACGTCAAGTTGTTGATGCCGCTTGATGAGGCCAACCCCTATTACGCGGTGTTCGGCTGGTTGGCGGGCAAGGGCCTTGCAGCCGAAGATACGCCAAGTGCGACGACGTTGTGGACCATCGCGCCCGGCGCAAAGTTGACTGTTGAAACACCCGTTTCCATGACTTGGGACAATGGCAAAGGATTGGTGTTCACCAGAACCATTTCGGTCGATGAGGATTTTCTGTTTTCGATCAAGGACGCGGTTCAGAACAATTCTGCGACCGAGGCGCGTTTGGCACCTTATGGTATCATCGCGCGTCACGGGTTGCCCAAACTGCAGAACATCTACGTGGTTCACGAGGGGATGGTTCGTCGGACCGATGGGATCACCGAAGAGGTCAAATACAGTAACTTGGCAGCGCTTCCGGTCGACGAAAATGAACAATTGCCCGCCGAAGTTATTGAGGCCACGACAGATGGCTGGATTGGCTTCACCGATCATTACTGGATGACAACGCTTATCCCTGAGCAGGGCAAGCCGTATAAATCCATCGTCAAATACGTCCCACAGTCCGATATCTATCAATCCGAAGTGCGCCAGCCTGTCTTTGCCGTGGCCCCAGGCGCATCGGCGGAAACGACCACGCGGTTGTTTGCTGGCGCGAAAGAATGGGCGACGATTGGGGATTATGAAAACAAGCCAGGTTTGATCGCATCGCTGTTTGGCGCAAAGGTTGATCCGGCACGCGTTGCCATCCCGGGCTTTATCGACTCGATCGATTGGGGCTGGTTCTATTTCCTGACCAAGCCGATCTTTGGCGTGCTGCACTGGCTGCATGGTCTGTTGGGAAATATGGGCCTTGCGATCATTGGCCTGACGTTCTTTCTTAAACTGCTCGTGCTGCCGCTTGCGTATAAATCCTACGTGTCGATGGCCCGCATGAAGGAATTGCAGCCAGAGATGGAGGCGCTAAAAGAGCGTTGCGGCGAAGACAAAGCGCGCATGCAAAAAGAGATGATGGCGCTTTACAAGGAAAAGAAGGTCAATCCGGCAGCGGGCTGCTTGCCAATCCTGATCCAGATCCCGATCTTCTTCTCGCTGTACAAGGTTATCTTCGTGACCATCGAGTTGCGGCACACGCCTTTCTTTGGGTGGCTGAATGACTTGTCTGCACCGGATTCCTCTTCCTTGTTCAACCTGTTTGGCTTGTTGCCATGGGGCGCGCCTGCGGCGGGAACGCTGCTTGCGTTGATCTTTATCGGCGTGCTGCCCATCCTTTTGGGCATCAGCATGTGGTTGCAACAAAAGCTGAATCCAGCGCCAGCGGATCCGGTACAGCAGCAGATTTTTGCATGGATGCCGTTTATCTTTATGTTCATGTTGGGCAGTTTTGCCAGCGGCTTGGTTGTGTACTGGATCACCAACAACACCATCACCTTTGCCCAGCAATATCTGATCATGCGGAGCCATGGGCATACGCCGGACATTTTTGGAAACATCCTCGCCGGCTTTAAGAAAAAACCAGTGGTGGTGGCTGATAAGGCCAAAAAGAAATGACGGGGGTGCTGGCGCATATTTGCCGGCATCCGATCAAAGGACACGGACGCGAGGCCCTCGCGTCCGTTCGTCTTTTGGCAGATCAGTGTTTGCCATGGGACCGCCATTGGGCTGTGGCGCATGAGGCGGCCAAGCTGAAGGACGGTTGGAACCCTTGCGTGAACTTTGCGCGGGGGGCAAAAGCGCCCCAGTTGATGGCGATCACCTGCGCATTTGATGAGGCCAATGAGACGCTGAAATTGTCGCATCCTGACGCTGGCGAGATCACGTTTGACCCGGAAAACCCTGATGATCTTGCGCGCTTCTTGGACTGGGTCCGCCCGTTAAACCCAACGGATCGGGCGCAACCGGTTCGGATTGTATCCGCCGGGGTTGGTCTGACCGATAGCGAATTTCCCAGCGTGTCGATTCTGTCGTTAAGTTCACTGCGCGATCTATCGGCGAAAATGGGTCAGCCTCTGTCGATTGATCGCTGGCGCGGGAACCTGTGGCTGGACGGTGTGGCACCGTGGGAAGAATTCAATTGGATCGGCAAGACCCTGACCATTGGTGGCGCAACGTTGCGGATTGAAGAGCGGATTACCCGCTGTCGCGCCACGATGGTGGACCCGCAGACAGGTAAAATCGACGGCGACACCTTAGCCGCCTTGGAACAGAATTTTGGCCATCAGGACTTTGGGCTGTATGCCCGCGTGCTGAGTGCTGGTAAGGTCGCACTTGGCGATCAATGGAGCGTGGCATGAGCCTGCAGTTTAATCTTGCACCCGAACCCGAATTTTCTGACCGAGAGCTTGGTCGACTGTTGTTTGCAGGCCCCGTCGATTTTGTCAAAGGCGTGGTTGCGATGTCTGGCCTGCCAGAGCCGGACCGACTTGAGGTCTGTTTTGCGGGCCGTTCAAACGTCGGCAAGTCTAGCCTTATCAATGCACTGACGGGCCGCAAAAGCCTTGCGCGGGCGTCGAACACGCCGGGCCGTACCCAAGAGATCAACTACTTTGCTTTGGGCGAAGAGCGTTACCTCGTTGACCTTCCGGGCTATGGCTATGCCGAGGCACCCGTGGCAGTCGTTGCCAAGTGGCAGGCGTTGTTGAAGCAGTATCTTGCCGGTCGTCAGACCTTGCGCCGGGCCTTTGTGTTGATCGACACGCGGCACGGCGTGAAAGACGTTGATGAAGAGATCCTTCGGCTGCTGGATCGTTCGGCCGTGACCTTTCAGGCGGTGCTGACCAAGGCGGATAAGGTCCTAAAGTCAGAACGCGACGCGGTTATTGAACAGGTCAAGGGCGCATTGGGCAAACACGCCGCCGCCTATCCAGAGATCATCGTGACCTCATCGGAAAAGGGCGATGGGATTGAAACCCTGCGCGCGACGATTGCAACCCTGATCTAGGCGACGCTAAACGTGCTGCGCGCCGTTCACCTCTATCTCTGTGCCAGAGATATAACTTGATTGGTCAGAGCATAAAAACCAAATGACATCCGCCACTTCGCGCGGTTGTCCTAGCCGCTGCATCGGCAGTTTTTCGACAATTTTGTCGGTGCCAGGCGACAGGATGGCGGTTTCCACCTCACCCGGTGCGATGGCGTTCACGCGCACCCCCAAGGGGCCGAAATCATGCGCCATTTCGCGGGTTAATGCCGCCAAAGCGGCCTTTGACGTGGCATAGGCCGCACCGGCAAAGGGATGCACCCGCACCCCGGCAATCGAGGTCACGTTCACGATAGATCCTTTGGCCGCTGCGAGTTCTTGTTGCAAGCCGCGCGCAAGGATGACCGAGGAAAAGAAATTGACGTGAAAGACCTGACCCCATGTGCGCAGGTCGGTTTCCAGCGTGTTCAGCCGTTTGCCGCCTTCGCCCTTTGGCGAGATGCCCGCGTTGTTGACAAGGGCGTGCAGGCGTCCGCCGATCTTGGATTTGATCGTCTCAATCGCCGCGATGGTTTTGTTGGGATCGGCCAGATCGATTTGGATATGGTTTTCCTCACCGCCGGGCCATGGGCAGCGGGGGTCAAAGGGTTGGCGCGAACAGGTCAGAACGCGCCACCCCTCGGCCGAGAATCGTTTGACCGTGGCGTGGCCGATGCCTCGGCTTGCGCCTGTCAGGACCAAAGTTTTCTGCTCGCTCATCCGCCGGACCCTCTATTTCCATAAAACCTACAGTTATTGTCGGGAACTACAAGTGAGCCAAGCCGTCTTGGCAGACGAAATCAAAATGGCTAAGGGGGAATGGAAGATGGAGGCCCCCATGAAGAAGCAAACCCTGACCATGAGCGATGCAATTTCAACTGCCAAAATGCTGTCCGAGGCGCTTCCGTATCTGCAGCGCTATTCTGGTGCGGTGGTTGTGGTGAAATTTGGCGGAAACGCCATGGGTGATGATGCCGCGATGGCCGAATTTGCGCGGGATATCGTGTTGATGCGCCAAGTGGGCGTAAACCCGGTCGTGGTGCATGGTGGTGGGCCGATGATCAACCAGATGCTGGAAAAGCTGGGGATCAAAAGCACCTTTGTGCGCGGCAAGCGGGTGACTGATAAGGCCACGGTCGAAGTGGTGGAGATGATTCTTTCGGGTCTGGTGAACAAGCGGATCGTGCAGGCGATCAATGACCAAGGTGGCCGCGCGGTTGGGATTTCGGGCAAAGACGATGATCTGATGGTCTGCGTCGCCGATGATCCCGAACTTGGGTTTGTTGGCCGCCCGGTTGAGATGAACGTGCAAGTGCTGCGCGATCTATACAATGCGGGCATCATTCCTGTCGTGGCCCCGGTTGCCACGGGTATGGAGGATAACGAGACGTTTAACGTCAACGGAGATACAGCCGCTGGGGCTATCGCGGGTGCCTTGCAGGCGGATCGCCTGTTGCTGTTAACCGACGTATCGGGAGTAAAGAACGCGGCAGGAGAGATTTTGACGCAAATCACACCCGAGGAAGTGCGCAAGATGATCACAGATGGCGTGATCGCAGGCGGTATGATTCCCAAAACCGAAACGGCGTTGCTGGCGCTGGATCAAGGGGTCAGGGCGGTGACGATTCTGGATGGTCGCATCCCCAATGCCTGCATACTTGAGCTGTTCACCGACCACGGTGCAGGCAGCCAGATCAGGTCAACAGAGCCTCGGGTAAAGCCGCGGGTCCGTCGCTAACCGCTGTTAAAATCAGGCGTCGTCATTGTCGGTCTCGTTTGCTAGGGTCGTCCCGTGGCAGTGAGGTGTCTTGTGAATGCCGAATGAACTGATGATCAGGCTTGGCGTATTTCTTGCGCTTTTTGTGCTGTTTGCGGGATTGGAACAACTTGCCCCACGACGGGTCCGCCGGGTGCCCGTTGCAGGTCGTTGGGTGACCAATCTTTCCATCACGGTTCTGAATACCATTGCGCTACGTGGTTTGGCCTTGGCGATGCCGTTTCTGGCTGTTGGGGCAGCGATTGACGCGTGGCGACAGGGTTGGGGGCTGTTGAACGCGGTCAGCTGGCCTTTGATGGTTGAGGTGTTGTTTGCGATTCTTGTCCTGGATTTTGCAATTTGGCTGCAGCATCTGATCACACACAAGGTTCCGATCTTTTGGCGCTTTCACCGTGTGCATCATGCCGACCGGGATATGGATGTGACCACCGGGTTGCGGTTTCATCCTGTTGAGATTTTGGCGTCGATGCTGTTGAAAATCGGGCTTGTCTATTTGTTAGGGCCGCAGGCGGTGGCGGTCGTGCTGTTTGAAATCATCCTGAACGGCACGGCCTTGTTCAACCATTCGAACCTGCGTTTGCATGCTTGGTTGGACAAGTTCACCCGGTTGGTGTTGGTGACGCCAGACATGCACCGGGTGCATCATTCAGTGCACAGACATGAACATGACAGCAACTATGGTTTTTCCTTATCGATCTGGGACCGGCTGTTTCGCACTTATGTGGCGCAGCCCGAAGGGGGGCATATGGATATGACGGTCGGGTTGGTGTGGCAGGATGAAGAGCCTGCAAAACTGGGCTGGAGCCTACTGTTGCCGTTTCGCAAATGACGCTGCAAGAGATCACCGCCCTGTGTGACGCGCATCATTTGGCGGTGTTGGGTGGGTTTCATCCGACCGAAGACCCAGATCTGCCGCAAGGGACCCAGACGGTGCTGTTGCTCGGCCCGCAAGAGCCGGGATATTGGGCACACCTGACCGCGCAGGCCGAATGGGGCGGGCCTGATCCGGTGGACCGTTGGTCACGGCGGGTGATTGGGGGGCTTGCCTGTGATCTGAGGGCCAAGGCGTTGTTCCCGTTTGGCGGGCCGCCCTACCATCCGTTTTACCGTTGGGCTTTGCGGACCGGCCTTGTCTGGGAAAGTCCCGTCCGCCTGCTTGTCCATGCGGATCAGGGGTTGCTGGTCAGCTTTCGCGGGGCGTTGGCGTTGAAAGAACGGGTCGCTGTGCCGTCCCCGGCGGCGCGCCCTTGTGACAGCTGCGCGAAACCCTGTCTGACGACCTGTCCCGTCGGTGCACTGAAACCCGCGGGCTATGACATTGATGCATGCCATAGCTTTCTGGACAGCGCTAAGGGTGCCGACTGCATGAATTTCGGCTGCGCTGCGAGACGCGCTTGCCCCGTATCACAAAGCTATGCAAGACTGCCGATACATTCAGCCTATCATATGAGGCAGTTCCACAAATGAAGCGATTGATCCTGACACGGCATGCAAAATCCAGCTGGGATGACCCGCTGATGTCCGACCATGACCGCCCCCTGAACGACCGTGGCAAAGCCGCCGCTGCTGATTTGGGGCAATGGTTGGCCTCGCGCGGATACGGGCCGCAAGAAGTGCTGTGTTCGGATGCGCTGCGCACCCGCAAGACCTATTCCGGCATGGCCCCCGCGCTGCCCGGCACCCCAGTGTTAGAGCTGAAGCCAGCACTGTACCATGCCGGGCCTGATGTGATGCTGGCGGTGCTGCGTCATGCAACGGCGGACACGACAATGATGATCGGGCATAATCCCGGCATCGCTGAATTCGCCGCCCGTCTGGTGGCGCAGCCCCCGATCAACCCAGAATTTGGCCGCTATCCGACCGGCGCCACATTGGTGGTGGATTTCATGATCGATCATTGGTCAGAGGTCGCTTACGGCATCGGTGCGACGGTAGATTTCGTGATCCCACGCGAAATGGTGTAATTCGTTCCACTAAGATCAGACTTTGCCCAAAATGTTGGGCAAAGTCTGATGTTGTGAAGGGTCATTCCTCTCTAGTCAGGCGTGCGGCACAACGCTTGCGCCATGCAGTGAATGCCGCCGCCGGTTTTCGAAATCTCGGACATGTCGATCGCTGCCACCTCAAACCCACGGGCGCGCAGTTGTGCGATCAGTGTCTTTGAAACGGTAGGTGCAATCACCCGGTCGCGGCCAAGCGACATGAAATTGCAGCCCAAAGCCATCGTATCCTCAAAGGGAACGTCGATGATTTCGTGGCCTTTGGCGCGCAGCCAATCGACAATGGCGGGTTCGGTGCAGGCAAGGCAGACGGCGGTCAGTTTGGGGGCGATTGGCACGACCATCAGGTCGATGTGCACGTAATATTCGTCGATAAAAGCAAGGCGAGTTTCCCAACCCTCGGCCTCAAACCAGCTTTGAACTTGGCGTGCCCCTTCTTCTTGGGTGCGCGCGCCGCCGCAGCCGATCAGAACGCAGCCCTCTTCGATTACATTGAAATCGCCGCCTTCAAATGTGCCTGCTGTCACCATGTCATAGATCGGGATACCCAGTTGTTCATAGGTCCGAATGGCCGCGTAGTTTTCGCCCCTGCGCCACCAATTGGCCATTGCGGTAATGATCGCACCGTACGGGGTCATCACGGAACTGTCGCGGGCATAGACCTGCATGGGCAGCTCTGGGCTGGGCGTATGCATATGCACTTTGACGCCGAAATGCTCATACGCGGCAACGAGTTCCGCATGTTGGCTTTGCCCGACCTGAACATTGCAGGGCGCGTCGCGCAGGTGCTTGCGCGATAGGGACGAGGTGGCGAGGTGACGCAGATGCGCGGGCGAGCCTAGCAAAACATCCGTCAAAGGATCAGTTTCGTTCTTGAACCCCCAACCAGCCATCGGCTTGGTCGGTCCCCGAAGATTGCGGCGTTGAAGGCTGAAAGGCTCTGCAGAACTGCGATGTACCGTCATTTTCATGTCTCCAAAACGGCAGCTGTGATCCAATCCACGACCCCTGCCGCAAAGGGTCGTGACTTGGGGATATCGGGCCTTAGTGACCCAAAATCTGGCTTAGGAACAACTTCGTCCGATCTGACTGTGGGTTGTTGAAGAATTCCTTCGGCTCATTCTGTTCGACGATCTGGCCTTGGTCCATAAAGATCACCCGGTTTGCCACGGCTTGTGCAAAGCCCATCTCGTGGGTCACGCAGATCATCGTCATGCCTTCCTCGGCCAATTGGATCATCGTGTCCAAAACCTCTTTGATCATCTCTGGATCAAGGGCCGAGGTTGGTTCGTCAAACAGCATGATGCGCGGCTTCATGCACAGGCTGCGCGCGATGGCCACGCGCTGCTGTTGCCCGCCGGACAATTGACCGGGGTATTTATGCGCCTGCTCGGGGATCTTGACCTTGTTCAAAAAGTGCATCGCCACTTCTTCAGCTTCTTTCTTGGGCGTCTTGCGCACCCAGATCGGGGCGAGCGTCAGATTTTCCAGAATGGTCAGATGCGGGAAGAGGTTAAAGTGCTGGAACACCATTCCGACTTCGGAACGCACTTTGTCGATGTTCTTTAGGTCCGAGGTCAGTTCCGTTCCGTCGACCACGATCTGGCCCTGCTGGTGCTCTTCCAGCCGGTTGATGCACCGGATCAGCGTTGATTTGCCCGAACCCGACGGACCGCAGATGACGATCCGTTCGCCACGGTTCACGGTCATGTTGATGTCGCGCAGCACGTGGAAGGTGCCGTACCATTTGTTCATCTGGGTGATCTGGATCGCAATCTCGTCCGAGACCTGCATTTTCTTTTGAGCGTCAGCCATGATTTGGGCTCCTTAACGGTGATCGGTCTTCAGCTTGTTCTCCAGATACATAGAATATCGGGACATGCTGAAGCAGACGAGGAAGAAGATTGCGCCGACAAAAAGGTAGGGCTCCCAGTAGATGCCTTTCCATGCCGTGTCAGAGCGGACGACTTTGGTTACCCCTTGCAGCGGGTCCATCAGGCCCACCAAAGCCACCAACGTGGTGTCTTTGAACAGGCCGATAAAGCTGGACACGATGCCGGGGATAGAGATTTTGAGCGCTTGCGGCATGATGATCAACCGCTGCGCCTGCCAGTAATCCAGACCCAGCGCATCAGCCGCCTCGTATTGGCCCCGAGGAAGTGCTGCCAGACCACCGCGGATGACTTCGGCGATATAGGCCGAGGCAAAGATGATCACGACGATGATAACCCGCAAGATCAGGTCAAAGTTGGTGCGGGGTGGCAGAAAGTAAAGCAGCATGAAGTTTGCGGCAAACAGCACCGTAATCAGGGGAACACCGCGGAAGAATTCGATGAACCCCACCGACAGGGTTTTGACGATGGGCATGTCCGACTGCCGGCCTAGGGCCAACAGAATACCGATCGGCAGCGAGGCGGTGATCGCGGTAATCCCGATCACAAACGCAAGCAGAAAGCCGCCAAAATCATCAGAGCGGATATAGAGAAGTTCGATGGGCATCGCGGTATGCAGGGCCGTTGTGAACGCGGTTTGCAGGGTTCCCCACCAAATCGCGGCGGCAATCAGACCCACAGCTGCGGCAACAACAACCCCGACAAAGCGTTGGGAGATCCACCAGACCAGAGCGAAAATCGCAAAGCCAACAAAGGTGCCAACTGGCCCCCAGACAGAACCACCCCACAGCATATAGAATGCGATCAACGGAAAGAGGATGGTCACGATCACCAGTCGCTTAGGGGCGATCCATGCGACGGCGGTCAGGACCGCCATGATTGCGGCCATCATCAGGATATGCCCGGAATCAGTGCCAAGCCCGAACAAAGCCAAAACCAAGAGCACCGAAACAACGCCGACCAAAATCGTCGCAGGGCGGCGCAGGCCATAGTAAAGCACGGGCGTAAGGGCCACAAACATCAGGGCAAAGGCGGTGGTTGGACGCCAGTATTCTGACACCTCGTAAAGGCCGAACAGGAACTGATTCCAACGCACTCGGACCATGGCCCAGCAGGCCCCAGTGGCCTCCTCGCCGGATTGCGCGATGACGATATCGCGGCACTCACGCAAGGACTCGGCGTTCCAGACGGAATTCGACAACCAAGGAACGGACCCTTTGATGAGAGTATAGATTGCCCAAATTGCAACAAGCGTCAGGATGGTGTTGAAAGGCCCGGAAAACAGATTTTCGCGCAGCCACTTGATCACCCCACGTTCACTGGCCGGGGGTAGGGACGGTGCAATCATCGCTGTGCGGACGAAGGAAGATTTGCTCATCTCAACGCTCCTTCAGCTTGACGCTGGTGTTATAGACGTTCAGCACGGTCGAGATCATCAGGCTGATCACCAGATAAATCAGCATCATCAGCATCATGCATTCCAGCTCTCGTCCGGTTTGGTTCAGCGTAATGCCACCCAGGGTGCCCTTAAGATCAAGATAGCTAATGGCGGTGCCCAGCGTCGTGTTTTTGGTGATGTTCAAGTATTGGCTGATCATCGGCGGAACGATCACGCGCAATGCCTGCGGCAAAACGACAAGATTCATGGTGCGGTTCGGGCGCAGACCCAAGGCATATGCAGCCTCGGACTGGCCTTTGGAGATCGCCAGAATGCCAGCGCGGACGGATTCAGCGACATAAGATGCCGAATAGAGCGAAATCGCGATGGTCAGCGCGGTAAAGCTGTGAGCGATGCTATAGCCGCCTTGGAAGTTAAACCCTTTAAGGACTGGGTATTCCCAGTGCAGGCCCATTGCAGTCAACAACAAGATGACAGGAACGAACAGGATCAGCAGCGACTTCCACCACGTTGTTGGGCGGTCGCCAGTGGCCTCTTGAATGGCCTTGGCCCGCTTGAGCAGGCGGCGATTAAACCAAACCGACCCAATGATCACGGCAAGAGTTGCCAGAACCGACAGGTTGATCGGGATGCTAAGGAAGTCAAATCCACCCAAGGGGCGGTCGAGCAGGGGGGCGGGCAGGTTTGTGCTGCGGTTGGTAACGGCGACCGTATCCCACAGGGCCATCGTCGCCTTTGGCGCCTGACCTGCTGCGATCATTTCATCGGTCACTTTGTAGTCTTTTGGCACCGGACGGGTTTCCGAAAAGATCACATAGGTCAAAATGATCCAAAGCAACAGCGGGACGTTGCGGAAGACTTCGACGTAGACGGTCATCAACCGTGCCACGAGCCAGTTATTCGACAGGCGCAGAATGCCGACTGTGACGCCGATCACCGTGGCCAGAAAACATGCCGCAATGGCCACGGCGAATGTATTCAAAAGGCCGATGAGCAGGGCGCGAAAATGGGTGCTGTCATTGGTATAGGGAATGAGTTGCTGATCGATGTCGTATCCAGCACGGCTCCATAAGAACCCAAACCCGATATCTTTTCCACGATCTGCCAAGTTGGTGATGGTGTTGTTCACCAACCACATAAAGAATAGCATGACCAAGCCAAGCACGATGAACTGAATCGTGTAGGACCGGTAACGTGTATCATAGATAAGCATGCTTAACCGAAAGGAGTCTTTCGGAGTGTCAGACGCGAGCGTCATTATATCATTCCCCCTGATCTGACCTGCGGCCGTCTTGTGCGGCTTCTGTTGGGGCTTTGCCCGTCTTAGGTCAGGTTTTTCTGGACATAAGGCGAAACGGGCGCAGCTTTTGCTGCGCCCGAGGTCTTGTTCAGATTAACGAACTGGTGGAGCGTACTGCAGGCCGCCTTGGGTCCACAATGCGTTCAGGCCGCGTGCCAGACCGATTGGGGTCGAGGTGCCGATGTTGGCTTCAAAGATTTCGCCGTAGTTGCCGTTGGCAGCAATCGCGTTGCGTGCCCACATTTTGTCGAGACCCATCATGACGCCCATGTCATTGTCGCCAATGCCCAAGAGACGCTTCACTTCTGGATCAGCCGCTTCATCCGCTTCGGACTTAGCGATCACTTCTGCCAGGTTTGCTTGGGTGATGCCTTTTTCTTCAGCGATCACGAGCGCGAAGTGAACCCAACGAACGATGTCACCCCAGTTGTTGTCGCCATGGCGAACGACTGGGCCGAGTGGCTCTTTGGAGATGATTTCTGGCAGGATGATGTGTGCGGTCGGATCAGCCATCGCAGCACGGGTCGAAGCAAGGCCCGATGCGTCGGTGGTGAACGCGTCGCAAGCACCGGCTTCGTACTGGCGCTGTGCTTCTGCGTCGTCAGCCACGGTCACTGGGGTATAAGCGATGCCGTTGGTCTTGAAGAAGTCAGCAAGGTTCAGTTCGGTGGTGGTGCCGGTCTGAATGCAAACAGTCGCGCCATCAAGCTCTTTGGCCGAAGAAACACCGAGGTCTTTCTTCACCATAAAGCCCTGACCGTCGTAGTAGTTCACTGCGACGAAATCGAATTTCAGATCGTTGTCGCGCGAGAAGGTCCAGGTGGAGTTACGGACCAGAACGTCAACTTCGCCCGAAGCCAAAGCGGTGAAACGGGTTTCGCCGGTGGTTGGGACGTATTTGACTTTCGACTGGTCGCCGAAAACAGCTGCGGCGATCGCTTTGCAAAGCGAAACGTCAAAACCTTGGTAGTTGCCATCTGCATCTGGGGCACCAAAACCGGTCAAGCCGTTGTTGGAGCCGCAGATCAGTTCGCCGCGTGCTTTGATGTCGTCAAGGGTCCCTGCCGAAGCAAAACCAGCGATCATCGTAGTGGCCGCGAGTGCGCCGAGAAGTACGGATTTTTTCATTATAACCTCTTCCTGAGTTTCCACCACTCTGGGTGGTTTTTATTGTTTGGTCCACGAGATTGAAGACCGAGACAGTTGACGACGTTATCGCCAGTGTTCGCAATCATCTATGAAAGCGCTTTGAAAGGTCAAGCAAAACTAATCGCTGAAAAGATGTTTACGCTATCACAATGCGTTAGCTGTTTTCATAAGCAACAAAGCTTAGGCTTTGTTTGTTGCAGGGCAAGATTGTTACCCACACAATCCAAAGAATCGGTGTGCGTCGATAATGGCCACCAATTTGCTCGCCTCTAATTCGGCTGCATCTTCGTCCGTTCCCCACTGCTCTGCCTGCCAATGCTCGTCGATTCGACTTAGGGCGAAGGCTTGTTCGGCAGTGATTCGATCCTTGGCGACCCCAAGCGCTAAAACCAGCGAGCCGCTGATCGCGACAAGGTCATGAAAGCCAGACAGTTGAAAGGGGCTGAAGGACGCGACTTGCGCATGCAATGTAACCAGACTTGCGCTGGGTTGTTCAATAAAGGTGATCCCTGCCGTGGTCAGCAACGGGGCTTTCAGGTCATCGCGGCACCAGCCCAGCAGCGGGTCCCAGCCTGCGGCTTGGCGTTGAACCAAGTCTTCGGGGCCATGCGCACGGTAGCACAGCAAATCCGTCTCACCGTAAGCCGCAAGATAGCTGATAACCTGATCAAACTGCGGGGTGACCTTTTCCATCGCCGAGTTTGCGAACCGCGTGATTGGCATGGTTTCAGGCTTTATCGCCCCGATTTGCTCGTCCCATTCAACAGCGATGGCTTGGGCCATGGCAAGGGTTGGCACGACCAAGGTTTGCTTGCCCGGTGTCTTGACCGCCCGGTTGTCCAGACGAATGGTAAAACCGCCGTCACAAGCCTCGGCTGTTACGGTTTTCCAGAAACGTTTGGCTTTCCATGCAGACATTACTCATCCCCGAATGGGTCTGCCGGGACATCCTTTTCGCCCCAGTCGAGCATTTTCCACGTGCGCTGCATGTGTTCTGGCAAGGGAGCGGTCCAGGTCATCATTTCTTTGGTGATTGGGTGCTGGACTTTAAGCATGCGGGCATGCAGGTGCAGCTTGCGGCTGATATCGCCACCAATGCTGGCCCCCCAACCGTCGCCCATGTTTTCAGTGCCCGAGCCACCGTATTTGCCGTCACCCAAAATCGGGTGACCCATTTCGGCCATGTGCGCACGCAACTGGTGGGTGCGCCCGGTCACAGGCTCTAGCGCCATCCAAGACAGGCGGGCGCCAAGGAACCACAGCACAAAAAAGTCGGTTTGTGCGCGCTTGGCATCGGGGAATTCGTCCATCTTTGCCGGGTGAACGCAGACCATCTTTTCGCTATCAGCGCCACGACCATGGCCCGGTGCTTTCATCAGTCCGTATTTGATCGACCCTTTGCGTGGGTTCGGCACGCCTGCGACAGCGGCCCAATAGATCTTGCGGGTCAAGCGGTGGCGCAGCGCCTCTGACAGACCGCGTGCGACCCGGTCGGTCCGCGCCAACATCAGCAGACCCGAGGTGTCTTTATCCAGACGGTGCACTAGTTTTGGGCGGTCCTTGTAGCCAAACTTCAATGCTTCGGTCAGCCCGTCCACGTGGCGGTCGCCTTGACCCGAACCGCCTTGGCTGGGCAGACCTGGGGGTTTGTTCAGAATGATGATGTGGTCATCTTTCCAGATAACCGCATTCTGGATCATTTTGGCATCGGCGGCTGACACGCCACCATCACGCGGTCGCGACGGGGCCTCGCTGTCGGGCAGGGGTGGGATGCGAATGGTTTGGCCGGGGATCACCCGATCAGACGCCTTGCAGCGCGCACTATCAACGCGCACCTGTCCCGTGCGGCACATCTTTTCGACGTTGCCTTGGGTGATCTGTGGAAAGCGCCGCTTGAACCAGCGGTCAAGGCGCTGTTCGCCCTCATCAGCCGATACGGTCAACATTTTTACGCCGCTCATGCGAGGACTCCACGGGCAAGGGCCGCGCCAAGGGCAACGGCGGCAAGGGATAACAGGACAGATGCAGCCACATAAACTGCGGCATGCAAGGCTTGTCCATTTTCCCAAAGTTTCAGGGCATCAAGTGAGAAGGCGGAAAAGGTGGTAAAGCCACCCAAAACGCCTGTCATCAGCAAGGGCGAAAGTGTCGCGCGGGTCGAGAGAGTGACAAACAGCACCCCCATCACCAAGCTGCCGGCGATGTTGACCAAAGCCGTTGCCAACGGGGCGCCAACCGCCACAACCATAAGGTAGCGCAGCGACGAGCCGATGGCTCCACCTAGGGCGACTTGGAAAAGGGTTGCAAACATCAGGCGTATCGGGTCCGGCAATGAAGGGCGGTTACAGCAGGGGTATCACTTAATTCGCGTCACGTCATGGTCTGGGTCTGCACCCGGAACAGGGTCATAGCCCGCCCCACCCCAAGGATGGCAACGGCAAATCCGGTGCACCATCAGATAGCCACCCTTTGCGCCACCATGGCGTTCCAAGGCGTCAAGCGCATAGGCAGAACAGGTCGGCTGATAACGGCAGCCATGCCCGACCCATGGCGATAACAGCAAACGGTACAACCGAACCGGGATTGCAACGGCATGGGCGAGGGGTGTCATGGGCGCTCCCGCTTTACCACGTCGCGGTGTACGATGCGCAAGGCGGTTTCCATATCGGCCAGCATATCGCGAAAATCGCGGGCAATTGTAGCACCCGGCTTTGCCACCAAAACATAGTCCCAGCCAGCAAGCGCGTGAATTGGCAAAACTGCCCGCGCTATCTCGCGCATGCGACGCTTTGCGCGGTTCCGAGCAACGGCGTTACCAATCTTCTTCGACGCAGTAAAGCCGATGCGGATTGTGGGGTTGTCATCTGCGCGCGGTCGGGCCTGAAGCATAAAGCTGCCAGTGCCTTGTCTGCGCGCCGAAGCGGCCCGCAAAAAGTCTGGCCGCTTTTTCAGCGTTTCAACCTTTGATGCGGCTGGCAGACAAACGGAAACCGCCGGAGGCTCTCCGGGCGTGCAGTCGATGCTGCTTTGGCCCGTTTCCTCCGGCGGTGTCATGTCTCGACCCTTTATCCGGCCCCGAGAGGCCGCAACAACAAAGTCTTAAGCGGAAAGCTTATGACGGCCCTTGGCGCGACGAGCAGCCAGAACAAGACGGCCACCTTTGGTAGCCATACGTGCACGAAAGCCATGGCGGCGCTTGCGAACCAGGTTAGACGGTTGAAATGTGCGCTTCATAGCGTTCTCCATCAGACGGGTGCCCGAACCCAGGTTGGATTCGAGGGCGGTAACTTGAAGCCCGTCCTTTACGGGGGGATTTCGGGCCTGTCAACGCAGCCCGTGCGCAAATCCTGCAACATTTCAGCGAAGTTGCCCGGAACATCGGTCTGAAATGTTTCAGTTTCCAAGTTTGGCGTCAAGAATCGGGCCAGAATGATCAAGGCCGCGTGATCGCTATGGCGCAGTGCGGGGTTAAGGGGGCATTTATGGCGCTGACATAAGGAACGCCGATGCCCGATTCCCATTCCACCAAACAAGCGATGCCAAATTCGGTGTGGCTGCGGCGCGTGCCGATTGTCTTGATTCTCTGTCTTGCCATCGCTGGCTTGTTTTTCTTTCGAGGTGCGCTGGGTTTTGACGCGCTGGCCAAGAACTATGGCGTGCTGATTGCGTATCGTGATGCCCATTTCGCTACGGCGGTGCTGGCCTTTGTTGTGGTCTATACCTTGATCGTGGTCTTTGCTTTGCCCGGCGCTTTGGTTGCGTCGATCACGGGAGGGGCGCTTTTTGGCCTCGCGTTTGGCGGCGCGTTGAACTTTGTGGCAGCGCTGACCGGGGCGACGGCGATTTTTGTGGCGGCGCGGGCAGGGTTTGGTGCCGATGTTGCCGCCAAGTTAGAGGCAAGTGGCGGCACGGGCGCACGGCTACAATCATCCATCCAGCGCAATGAATGGTCGGCGCTGTTGACCATGCGGTTGGTCCCTGTCGTGCCGTTCTTTGTGGCCAATCTGATCCCGGCATTTATGGGGATCAAACTGCGGGTTTTCTTTTTGACCACGGCCTTGGGGATTATTCCGGGCTGCTTGATCTATACTTGGGTCGGATCTGGGTTGTCGGATGTACTGGCACAGGGCAAGACACCTGATTTGTCGATCCTTGGTTCGCCTAATGTTTTGGGTCCACTTGTTGGTTTGGGTTTATTGGCTGCTTTGCCGATGTTGCTGCGGATGTTTCGCAAAGGAGAGCAGTGATGGATCTGATCAAAACGGATATTTGCATCATTGGTGCGGGATCGGGTGGTTTGTCTTTGGCTGCGGGTGCAGCCCAGATGGGCGCGCGCGTCGTTTTGATAGAGGCCGGCGAAATGGGGGGTGACTGTCTGAATACTGGCTGTGTTCCGTCCAAGGCCCTGCTTGCGATGGCAAAACAGGCCAAGGCGACGGGCATCACCGGCCCCGATGCTTTTACCGCCGCCAAAGACCATGTGCGCCGCGTGATAGAGACGATCGCCCCGATGGATAGCCAAGACCGCTTTGAAGGGTTTGGCGTGCGGGTGATCCGCGCGTTTGGCAGCTTTACCAGCCCGAAAGAGTTAGTGGCGGGCGGCTCGCGCATTCAGGCGCGCAGGTTTGTGATCGCCACAGGGTCAACTGCTTTGGTGCCAGCGATTCCGGGGATCGATGCCGTTCCCTATCTGATAAACGAAACCATTTTTGATTTGGCCGAACAGCCAAGCCACTTGCTGATCATTGGCGGTGGTCCGATTGGCATGGAAATGGCTCAAGCGCACCGTCGTTTGGGCAGCGATGTCACTGTTATTCAGTCAGGCAAGGCTTTGGGCCGCGATGATCCTGAAACGGCAGCCTTTGTCTTGGATGCATTGCGCGCGGAAGGGATAACGATCCATGAGAATGCGATCACCGCCCGGCTGCGCGTCGTTGACGCGGGGGTAGAGGCGGTTTTGGCGGATGGTCAGGTGATCACCGGCAGTCACCTTCTTGTCGCTGCAGGGCGCAAGCCAGCGCTTGACGGCCTGAACCTAAAGGCAGCAGGAGTTGCGTTTACCGACAAGGGTATCACCGTTGGCGCAAATCTGCGGTCGTCGAACCGCCGCGTTTATGCAATCGGCGACGTCGCGGGAGGTTTGCAGTTTACTCATGTGGCAGGGGCCCAGTCAGGCATCCTGATCCGCCAGATTTTGTTGGGACTGCCCGCGTCATTTTCAACCCGCGCCGTGCCATGGGTGACCTATACCCAGCCCGAACTTGCGCAGGTTGGCCTGACCGAGGCGCAGGCGCGCCACGAATACGGCGGGGCCTTGACCGTGCTGCGGCAAGACTTTCATCACAATGACCGCGCCGTGACCGAGGGCATTGCCAAGGGTC
>JAAFIJ010000030.1 GCA_013298675.1 Rhodobacterales bacterium
TTGCGGTGCCCAAACTGCGTTAACTGCACAAGGTCGAGCATTTCGGCCACGCGATCGGCGCGCTGCCCCTTGGTCATGGCCTTTTCATGTTTCAGCCCATAGCCCACGTTCGCCGCAACCGTCATGTGCGGAAAAATGGCATAGGATTGGAACATCATATGGATCGGGCGCTCCCAAGGGGGAACGCCCGCCATATCGCGCCCATCCAAGTAGATGCGGCCTTCGGTTGGTTCCTCGAACCCTGCGAGCATCCGCAAAAGAGTGGTCTTCCCACATCCCGAGCCGCCCAACAGCGAGAATATCTCACCCCGTTCAACGGTCAGATTTACGTTGTCGACCGCTTGAAAGCTGCCAAACTTTTTCGACACACTCTCGATCCGAAGAAACGGTTCCTGCACGTCAGCCCCCAGTCTTGATGTCTGTCCAAGCGCGGTTGATCAACTTGTCTTGCTCGGGTGTCTGGAGCTTGGGAGTGTACAGCCGGGAGAGGGTTTCGGCATCGGGATAGACCGCCGGATCGCTGGAAATCGCCGCGTCGACAAGGGCGGTCGCGGCCTTATTGGCATTCGCATAGCCGGTGAAATTTGTGCACTTCGCGATGACCTCGGGGCGCAACATATAATTGATAAAGGTGTGGGCGTTGTCGACGTTGCTGGCATCGGCTGGCAGCGCCCAGATGTCGAACCAGGCCGGAGCGCCGGTCTTGGGCACGAAGTATTGAAGGTCGATCTCGATACCCGCTTCGGCGGCACGCGTCTTGGCGACACCGTAATCGCCCGACCATGTATTGGCGACGCAAATCTCTTGATTTGGCAGGGTCGTCAGGTAGTTGGCGTTATCGAAGGTCGAAATGTACGGTCGGATCCGGGCAAATGCCTCGGCCATTTTTGCATATTCTGCCTCTCCGGCGGTATCGGCGTCCAGTCCCAGCCAACGCAGCACCATGAAACCGATGTCGGTCGGACTGTCCAAGATCGAAATGCCACAATCGGCCAGCTTTTCGGCATTCTCGGGCAGCATTATGACATCGAGACTGTTCAGATCGGCATCGGGAAGGCGCTCTTTGATCATAGCCATGTTAAAGGTCAACCCGACCGAACCCCAAGTATAGGGCACGCCGAATTCATTGCCGGGATCAAAGCCTTCGAGAATTTTCAAGATGGAGGGGTCAAGGTTCGCCCAGTTGGTAAGCTTAGTGCGGTCAGGTTTTTGAAACACATTCGCCGCGACCATCCGGTGCAAACCAAGGCCTGCCTGCAACACCACATCATACCCGGTGGAACCCGCCATCAACTTGGCCTGCATTTCCTCAGAGCTGGAATAGAGATCATAGACCACCTCGATGCCGGTTTCGGCAGAAAAATCCGCCAAGGTGGTTTCGCCAATGTAATCGGCCCAGTTATAAACATTTACCACCCCACCCATCGCCCACGATGGGCGGACCCAAGGGGTCGCAAGCGTGGCGGTGGCACCTATGAGCGCCTGACGACGAGTGACTTTCATAGCGTTTCCTTAGAGTGGTTGTTGTGATTGAGTATTCAGTCAGCCTAATCGCGGTCCGCAGGCTTACAAGTCATTTCTTCGTTCTTCGCCGCGATCTGATCTTCCGGCGGTGCATCGGTAAGGGTCAGGACCGGCAAAAGGCGGCGCAGCCCGTCATGGTGGCGGCGCAGGCCGTATTCCAGATCCGACAGGTGAAACCCCTCAAAGGCATCAGATTGCATCGACTCGTTGGACCAGATCGACAGCTGCTGATCCTCAGCCGATGTGTCGCGGTCGATCCGCGCCGCAAGATAGCGCGCCAGCCGCGTCTCGCGCGTTTCATTGCGCCAGCGGTAGACCTTGCCAGTCAGTCGCGTAACACCCGCGCTAAGCGGGATTTCATGATAGAATTGCATCCCTTCTGGCGTGATGGCAAAGACCTGGTTGGGGAAAAGCCCATAATAGGTCCAGGCGCGTTGCAGGTGCGTCGGTAGATCGTCGCGCTGCGGCGAGATCTTTGCATAATGGCGCACTGACCACAGCTTGCCCGGCACGTCGCCGAACCAGCCGATGGACATGGAAAGCCCGTTTTCAAGATAATGGTCGCGATAGGTTCTGCCATAAAGCTCTTGCAGGCCGGGATGGGCCAAGGCGACGTGATACCCTTCGTTGTCGACGTCTCGCACCGACTTCCAGTTCACAGGAAGGTCAGTTGACCAACCCGGCACATTCACGGGCAACACGTCCTGCACCCCGTAGGCAGCAAAGTCGGCGTCAAACGGGGCGAAAAGCGTTGCGATGTCAGGTTGCGGTCCCGGCGAAAACCGGATGAACAGGAATCCGTGGAATGTCTGAAGTTCGATCGGCTTCAGGCCGAAATCCTCGCGCTTCATATCGCCAAAGCTGTTCGGCTGTGCTGCGCCGCGCAGGGTGCCGTCCAGATTATAGACCCACCCATGAAACGGGCAAACGATGGCGCCCTTGCAATGGCCGGACTCGCCATCGACAACACGCGCGCCACGATGGCGGCACAGGTTGTGGAACGCCCGGACGACGCCATCCTTGCCGCGCATGATAACCGCACGTTCACCAAGGAGGTCGTAGGTCAACCAGTCACCGGGGTTGGGCACGTTCGCAAGATGGCCCACGACCTGCCAATGTGTCAGGAACAGCTTTTCCCGCTCTAAAGCAAATACGGCTTTGGAGTGATAGGCCCAGGCCGGAAGCCCTTTGCGGTCCCAGTCGTTCGGAACGCTGACGGTTGGATATGGCATCTGGTTCATACTATGATCTCCATTTGCGCAGTCACCCATTGGTGAAAACGGTAGATTTCGTATTCCTCGGGCATCAACCGCGCGGCGGTAAAGCTGGGCGAGCGCATGCCGCGGTGGTTCATCTCTGAGGCGGCACCGTCTTGTGTCATCACGATCTTGGCAAAGGCGGCGACATCTGCCGGATCAAACCCCGGCTGAGCCAGCGTTTGCGGCGTAAAATACCATTCGGCGATCAGTTTGGTCTTTTCTGGCCCGATGGGCACGATGCGCACCGCGCGGACATAATCCACATGGGCCACGACATAGGCAGAGGGCCAAAGGGTCACGAAATTACCCCCCATCCGATGTTCAGCCTCGCTCAGCCCAGCAAAAATGGGCCCACAGGGGGTGCCGTCCATCGTCCAGCTTTGCGCACCCACCCGCAGGTTCGGGCCGGTCGCATCGCTCGGCGTCCAATCCAGCGCTTCGGACTGGCCCATGATGCCGCGCTTATAGACCGGAACCAGATCGCACAGCTCGGGGTGGATGCCGGGGCAATGCAGGCATTCAGAGTAATTTTCCCAAAAAGCCTTCCAGTTGCAGTCGATTTCGCTCTCCCATCGGTGCGCGGTCACAAGGCTGTCCATCGGCCAATTGTTCAGTGCGTCCAACGGCACATCGGCCCATAGCGGACCCGGATCTGCCGACAGGTTCAGATACAAAAACCCGTTCCAAACCTTGGTTGCCACAGGTTTCAATCCATGAGCCGATGCGTCGAAATCATCTGTCGGAACAGCATGAGCAGTAGAAACCAACCTGCCGTCCGAGGCTGCAAAGGCAAAGGCGTGATAGGGGCAGCGGATCAGCTTGCCGACTTCTTCCTCGTCCTTCAGGCACAGTTCAGACCCGCGGTGCGGGCACGAGTTGTGCCAAGCGGCAAGCGCGCCCGCGCTATCCCGCACAACGATCACCTGCGCCGCACCCACGGTGGCGCGCCGCATTTTTCCGGCTTCATAATCGGCTGCGCGCCCGACCAGAACCCATTGGTTGGCAAAGATCGTGCGCATTTCACGGTCATACCAAGCAGAGTCAAAATAGGCTTCGCGCGGCAGCCCCTCGGGGCAATGATCAAGGCGCGGCGATAGTGGGTGACGAACGGCAGTTCCCATCAAAACCTCCCCGGTGGCGTGGCGCGACGGCGGTCGGGGGCAAAGAAAGGTCGCTCCACCAACCGTGCACGCATCATCATCTTTGCATAGTGCAGTTCCCGAAGCGCATAGATTTCTGCCCAGAGGTTTTCGGCCTTGGCATATTTCGTTCGGACCTGCGCCAGTGCGATGTTTTTCTTCAACACCGGCGACCAGCAGGCGCCGGTAATCACACCGGCCTCGTGTTTCTGGTCGTGATAGAGGATCGCGCCATCCGCCGGGACGTTGCCGTCAATCTCAATCCCCACAAAGGACCAGTCGCTGCCGCGCTCGTGCTGGCGCTTGAGGGCGGCCTTACCGGTGAAATGGCCTTTCTTCCAGTCGATCAGCCAGCCCAGCCCCATCTCCAGCGGGGACCGTAATCGATCCTCGCGCACGCAAATGTCGGCGGGGGTGAAGTCATAGCCGGTGATGATGAACCCCGCCTCAAGCCGCGCGATATTCAGCGCGTCCGACCCGATCGGGCGCAGGCCGTGCAAACGCCCCGCATCAAACAGCAGATCCCACAGCGCCAGGGCCTGATCGGGCGACGTCCATAGCTCATAGCCCAGATCGCCCGTAAACCCAGTGCGCGAGATCATCAGGTGGCCTTTACCCAGCGGGAATTCGGCCATGCGGAACGGCTTCAACCCGTCGATGTCGAACCCCGCGCGGCGCAGGATTTCGGCCGAGGTCGGCCCTTGCAATGACAACGCGGCAATGTCTTCGGTTTCTTCGGTGATCGCCACATCAAAGCCGTGGGCGCTGTCCAAAAGCCAGGGCAGATGGCGCTCCTGGCAGCAAATGCGGTAGCGGTCGCTCGCCAGCCGGAAAAGCGTTCCGTCATCCAAAAGGTGGCCCGCATCGTTGACCCAGGCTGTATAATGGACACCGCCAACCGACAATTTTGAGGCGTCGCGAATGGTCAACCGGTTCAGGTAGTCGGCCGCGTCAGGTCCCTCGATCCGGTACTTTATCATCGGGCATAAGTCATAGACCGACGCAGAGTTTCGGATTGCGGAATGCTCCATCGCCACGTCGTCAAAGCTGACGACAGTCGTATAACCGCCCCAGTTGCCCCATGACCAAAGCTTGTTCAGCGCCTCGGTTCGGGGATGGAAATGGGTCTTCAGAAGCGGTGTCTCATAGTGGCGCAAAGTGGACTGCTGAGCGATCATTCTGCGGCCTCCATCGCAAGGGCGGCATTCCAGCCCGCCGAACCGGAAACCCCGCCGCCCGGATGACACCCGGCAGAGGCGAGCCATAGCCCGGGGATCGGTCCTTGATATTGTGCGATCCCGGGCAGGGGGCGCAGGAACAGCATCTGCTCTACCGAAAGCTCGCCCGCATGCCACTGACCGCCCGGCAGACCGTACCGGTCCTCAATGTCATAGGGCATCAGCAATTCTGCACTTTCGACCAGCGCGCCGATTCCGGGTGAATGCGTTTCAAGCTGCATCAGGCAGGCGGCCAGCATCTGCGCGCGCGCCGCCTCTCGGTCGGCAGGGGCATGGGGTGCAAATTGCGCGATTGCGGAAAGATGATGCTTACTATCCGATCGGGGGTCACGCGAGGTCGGGATCACAATCTCGAGTCCCGGACGATCCGGCACGCGGCCATACTTCACCGGGTTGAAGGCCCGTTCGACGTCATGTTCTGACCCTGAAAGGATAAGTCGATCTCGCAGGTTTGCGCCCCGGAAATCTGGCAGCGCCTTTAGGGTCAAATCCAGCTTGGCCGCGCCGCCACGGGACTTTTGGTGCCGCGCGCGCGTGGTCAGACCAGCATCAAGATGGCGTGGACCAACAAGGTCCAAAAGCGTGGTTTTGGGTGCCGTGCACGACACAATGCGCGCGGCACGGATTTCTTCACCACTGGCAAGGGTCACGCCTATCGCGCGTTCGCCGTCCACCACGATCCGCGCGACACGCGCGTTGCAGCGGAGCGTCACGCCCTGAGCCTCGCTCGACCGGGCCATCGCGGCCCCCAATGCAGCCATACCGCCGCGTGGCAGGCCCAGCGCGCCCTGCTTTCCTGCCGTTTGGCCGGAAAGCCTGACCAGCCATGGCAGAACAGAGTTCGGAGAGCGCGGCCCAAGCCAGCCCCCCAGTGTCGCGTCGAACGCCAGCGCGCCCTTAAGTCGTGGATCGCTCAACTCATCATCCAACAGGTCGTGAACGTTTGTCAGAATGATCCGGCCAAGTTCCCGGATATCCTTGGCCCCCAGCATGCGGGCGCGCAAGGCAACCATCGCCAGTTTGCCCATCGGATTGCCCACTCCCTTGGCAATTCGAGGCGGGGCGAATTGGTTCAAAGGTGACAGCACAGCGGCAAAGCGTAAAAGTCGCGCGCGCAGCGTCTCCCACCCGCGGCGGTCGCGTTCGGCTATGTCACCGGAAAGACGCAACCCGACGGGGCCCTCCAACCGCAGATGATTGCCGTCAGCGCAAAGCGCGGTGGTCGCAAGGTTGGTCGTCAGCCATTCCAGCCCATGCGCCGCAAGACCCATCGCCTTTTCGGCCCGGGGGTCGAGGTTGTAGGAAAGGTGCGACAGCCCTGCCCCACCGCCGGGCGTGCCTGCGGCCTCGACCACCAAGACCTTTTGGCCCTTTGATGCCAGTCGGTGTGCTGCTGCCAGCCCGTTCGGCCCCGCACCGATGATGATGGCGTCAAATGATGGCATAGGCGTCACTCATGTCTTTTGCGGGCAGTTTCATGTCGCGCAGCACTTCGGCGGCGGCATTGCGGCCGGGCGCGCCCATCACCCCTCCGCCCGGATGGGTAGATGACCCACAGATCCACAGATCCTTGATCGGGCTTCGGTAGTTGGCATATCCGGGTACGGGGCGGTTGAAAAACATCTGGTCAAACGTCAGCTCGCCTTGGAAAATATTGCCCTCGGTCAGGCCAACCTCGGCCTCCAACTCGCGTGGGGTGCGCACCTCGGCATGCAGGATCAAGGATTTGAACCCCGGAGCATATTGCTCGATCTGGTTCAGACAGGCATCGCGGAATCCGTCGCGGTCGGCGTCGGTCCAGTCTCGCCCCTCGATCTTGGGCGGGGAATATTGTACGAAACACGACATGAAATGCTTGCCCGGAGGTGTCATCGTCGGGTCGATCAGGGTGGGGATCATCACGTCCTGAAACGGGCTCTGGCTGTAATGGCCGTCCTTCCAGTCGTCATAGGCGGCCTCCATCTTTTCGATTGTGTCGGTAAAGTGCAGGTCGCCTCGGATGTTCGGGGCACCTTCGGGAAGGGCGGTGAACTTTGGCACCCCATCCAGCGCAATGTTCAGCTTTCCCGATGATCCACGGGTCTTGAACGTGCGGACCCGCTTAAGGAAATCTTCGGGCAGTTCCTTTTCCTCAACATGTTTGAGGAAGGTACGGCGGACGTCCATGTTTGAAATCACCCGCTTTGCCCGCAACTCATCCCCGTTTTCCAACACAACACCGACGGCGCGGCCGTTCTTTACCAAAACCTGTGCCACGCCCGACCCGGTCCGCACCTCGCCGCCCACGGCTTGCAGGCTGGCGGTCAGCGCTTTGGTGATCCCGCCCATCCCCCCGCGTGAATAGCCCCACGAGCCAACGTTGCCATCCACATCACCCATTGCATGGTGCAACAGCACATAGGCTGTCCCCGGCGACATCGGTCCCAATGCGGTGCCGATGATCGACCCCACTGCTTGATAGGCCTTCATCGCTGGATTCTCGAAATACTCGTCCAGAAAGTCCGAAATCGACATCGTCCAGAACCGCATCATGTCATAGATCTGCGCTTCGGACTGCCCGGTGATCTGTTTTCCCAGCCAGGCCAGTTCCATCAGATCGCGCGGCGCAAAGCTGGCAAGGTCCGGGGGCCGGCGCATCAGCATCGGGCGGATCAGTCGGCAATTGCGCAGGATATCGCGGGAATAGCGGTCATAGGCCTCCGCATCGCGCTTGGAGTGCCGGGCGAACTCGCGACGGTTCGCTTCATGGTCACGGAACATGCCAAGGTAGCCGCCGCTTTCCGTGAACAGTGCCCCGCCTTCATAAGGCAGGATCTGCAAACCGTGCTTGGGAAGTTCCAGATCGCGCATGATCTCTGGGCGGAACAGGCTGCTGACATAAGAGCAGTTCGAATAGGTAAACCCGGGATATAACTCGCGGCTGACCGCAGCCCCCCCGATCCAGTCGTTCTTTTCGACAACCAATACCTTTAGGCCGGCCCGTGCCAAATAGCACGCCGTGACCAGCCCGTTATGCCCCGCCCCAATGATCAGCGCGTCATAGGTCATTCGCCGCCCGTCCCGTGTTCCAAGACCAAATCTACCGCCGTTTCCACAGCTTTCAACGTGTCGCTCAGGCAGGACGGATCCAGTCCGTGCGCCTCACACATGAACCATGGCTCGCGGCTGTCGGGTTCGACGATGATCATCAGATCATGCAGGTAATGCGCCATCGCGTCATAGAAACTGTAGTCGCTGGTCTTCCACGCCCGGTAATTGTCGGGCGGGGTTTCGGCAAAGAACAGACCGAACATCGACGGATGGCCGGTATAGGAATGCACGATCTTGCGTGCATCGAGGATCTTGGAAATCCCTGCCTTTAGGCTTTCACCGTAATTTGCGATCGTTTCCAGCGCCGGGGTTTCGTCTAGAATACGCAAAGTTTCCTCGGCCGCCGCCAACGATACCGAATGCGCTGTATAAGTGCCGCCGTGGCTGGCCCCGCCATAGCGGAAATGCCGCATCACCTCTTCGCGCCCAGCGACCACCGAAATCGGGTAGCCATTGGCCACGGCCTTGGCAAAGGTGGTGATATCAGGAGTGACCCCCATGATGCCCTGAATCCCTGACTTGCCAACACGGAAGCCTGATTTTACCTCGTCGATGATCAGCATGACACCGTATCTGGTGCAAAGATCGCGGGCGAGCTGAACATATTCCGTCCTTGCCATGATTGAACAGCAGTTGCCCTGAATGGGTTCGATCAGCATGGCCGCCAGCTTGTCGCCGTGACGCTTGAACATGTCCACCAGCCGCTGGAAATCGTTCATGGGCGTGATATGCGCCAATTGCTTGACCGTCGGCGGGATGCCCTTGCCGTAAGGCACCAGTTCCGGGTCGGTGTTCGACCCCAGATCCCATTCCTCCATGTTCGACATCCACATCGCGGCGTCAAACAACCCGTGATAGCCGCCTTCAACCAGCAAATACTGCTCGCGCCCGGTATAGGCGCGGGCCAGACGCAAGGCGGCCATCACCGCTTCGGTGCCCGAGTTGGAAAAGCGCACCAGTTCGGCCGCAGGGACCATTTTGGAGATGCGGTCTGCCACGATCAACTCGCGCTCGGTCGACAGGGCAAAGACCCCGCCAACCTCCATGCCCTTGCGGGCGGCCGCGTCCACACGGTCGTCGGCATAACCCAGGATCGCCGGACCATAGCCCAGCCGGTAGTCGACATAGTTGTTACCATCAATGTCCCAGGTCCGCCCGCCCTTGCCATGATCAACATAGATCGTACGGTCATCTCCCCAGTAACGGAAGGTCGAAGACACGCCCAGTGGCAGGCGCTTTACGGCGCGCTGGAATTGAGCGTTGGATTTGGTCAGGTCGCGTTTTGGCAAGTCCATCATATACCGCTTTCATTGGTTCCAGAGAGTTTGCCACGCCACTGACTGAATTGTCAATCAGCGAGTAGCTGTAGCCCTGCGAAGAATTGCATCTGGAAATTATTGCCACTAGAGTACGGTCGTAGCCCCAAATGGTAGGACAAGTGAGCGATATCGCCCCGCACATTGAACAACGCCTGCCCCGCACGCAAAGCCGCGATGCGCGGCGCTTGCAAGTTATTGAGGCCACGATCGAAACCTTGGCCGAACGTGGCTATTCCCGTGCGACTCTGACCGAAGTGGCGCGGCGCGCCAAGATCAGTCACGGGCTTGTGCTGTTTCACTTTCAGTCCAAAGAAAACCTGCTGGCCGAAACTCTGGCCTTCATGGCCGAAGAGTATCACCAGAATTGGAAAGGGGCGATTGCAGGCCAGACAGGAGACCCGGCGGCGGAACTGCACGCGCTGATTCTGGCGGATTTTGCCCCAGCGGTCTGCACAAGACACAAATTGGCCGCCTGGACCGCCTATTGGGGCGAGGCGCAAAGCCTGCCGGTCTATCAGGAAATCTGCGGCCAAAAGGATGGTGAATACATCGCCGTTCTGGAACGGATCAGCCAAGACCTGCTGCTCCGTGCCGGACGCCACAATGACCCGGCGACACTTGCCCGCATCTTGCGCCTGACCCAAGAAGGAACCTGGATGGACATCACCACAATGTCCGAGCCCTATTCATTCGATGTGGCGCGGGAAACCGTTCTCGAATGCGCGCGGCTGTTGTTCCGTGATCAGTTTCCCTACTGAAAGCGCTTTGGCGTTTTGGGCGGGCAATGTCGCAACTGATACGCCGTGGGTTTGCCAGAGGGCAAAACTCTCTATTCGCTGCCCGCACAACAACTCTCTGTTCTGGATCAGAGCTAGAACGTAACCGCCGACGCCGTACCACCCGGTGCCCGGCAGTGCCTGAGGAGACGCGTCTCAGGCAAACCAGAGCTCACCCAAAGTGGCCGCCCAGCCGTTGCGATCATTCACCCCCGTTTGTTGCCCTGTCATTCATCCGCGCCTTGCGATCCCCCGCTTCGCGGTTCTCGCCACCAGCATTAGGTTCAGTATTGCCCTTTATCTTGCCAGCATGTTTTGTCGCCGCCAAATTCATTTTTTGCTTTTGGGCTTCGGCCTGAACGTTGAACTTCGTATCGGCGGCCCGACTGTCGAGGTGCTGCTTGGTCATGGTGATTTTCTCCTTCTCTCATGATCAACGCGTCAGGTCAGGATGAGGTTCCATCTGCGGGCCGCCGCGACCCTGCAAGACGGTCTATTCCGGTGGCAAGCCAACTTGCATCAAGTCAATCCGGAACGATATCGCGGACAATACGTTGTGATCTGATGGTTTGGGATCTTGGACATGGGCCATGTTTCAGCGTGCCCCGTGGTGCGGCTAAGGCCCCAAACTCAGGAACCAACCCGTCAATGAGCGAATTTGTACAGCGCGCCTCGCGCCAAAGGAGTTGAAACCATGTTAATCAAGGCAACGGATACAACAGGTTACGATGTTCAGGCCAGCGATGGCACCTTGGGAACCGTCAGCGATTTGTTGTTTGATGATGCCAGCTGGACGGTGCGATGGTTGGTGGTAGAGACCGGCAACTGGTGGGCAGACCACCGCGTTCTGATCCCGGCGTCAGCACTTGGCCACCCCGACGCAGAGGCCCGCACCTTCCCGGTCAACCTGACGATGGCACAGGTCAAGGGCAGCCCGGACGTTGACACTCACCGTCCGGTGTCGCGTCAGTTCGAAGCCAGCGCCTATGACTATTATGGCTTCAGTCCCTATTGGGGGACCGATCTTTACATGAGCGGTTTTTCCTATTGGGGCGGCATGGTGCCAATAGCGCCCAGTCAGGAAGTGGAACGGCGGGTGGACGAAATCGCCCAGATGATGCGTCAGAGTGAAGACGCCAACCTGCGCAGTGTGGCCGAGATCAGCGGCTATCACATCCACGCCACGGACGGTGACATTGGCCATTTGTCGGATGTGCTGATCGAGGATACGGATTGGTCGCTGCGTTATCTGATCGTCAACACCAGCAACTGGTGGCAGGGCAAAGAGGTTCTGATCTCGCCACGATCAACGCAATCCATCCGCTGGACCGAGCAGTTGATCTATCTGGGCGTCACCCGCGACCTTATCCGCACCGGTCCGGCATATGACGCAGCACGCCGGATCGACGCGACTTTTGAGGCGGATATGGCAAGCCACTACGGCGCAACCAAGCCAGCCGATGCGGCCTGAGGCATCAGGAATTTTCCGAAGGTGAGGCGGCGGCTCGCCCTTGGGAGGTCGAAAAAACGGGCGAGCCGCGCCAGATATCTGCCAAGTTCAACAGGAGTTGACGATGCCCCAGACAGACACCCAGAACCGCCGGTTCACTTTAGCCGAGCGCCCCAAGGGCGAGCCTACAGCGACGACCTTGCGGCTTGAGACGGCCCCGGTTCCCAAGCCGGGCGCGGGTCAGATGCTGTTGCGCACAGACTATCTTTCGTTGGACCCCTACATGCGCGGCCGGATGAGTGACGCGCCGTCCTATGCCGCCCCTGTAGCAATTGGCAGCGTGATGGAGGGCAGCACGGTTGCACATGTTGTCACCTCGCACGTGGCCGGTTTCAGCGCGGGCGACAGGGTGCTGTCTTTCAACGGCTGGCAAGACTATGCACTTTCAGATGGAGCGGGCGTCACGTTGCTTGACCCTGGCATGGCGCATCCGTCCTGGGCGTTGGGGATTCTGGGCATGCCGGGCTTCACTGCCTGGGCAGGTCTGACGCAGATCGGGATGCCGAAACCCGGCGAGACGGTCTGTGTGGCCGCAGCCACTGGCCCGGTCGGGGCAACAGTGGGCCAGATTGCCCGACTGATGGGTTGCCATGTGGTGGGCATCGCCGGCGGTGCAGACAAGTGCGCTCATGCTGTCGCGTCCCTGGGTTTTGATGCCTGCATTGACCATAAGTCCCGCGATGTCGCTGCAAAGTTGCAGGCGGCGGCACCCAAGGGCATCGACGTCTATTTTGAAAATGTCGGTGGTGCAGTGTTTGACGCGGTCTTGCCGCAGCTGAACACCGGCGCGCGCGTGCCTGTGTGCGGTCTTGTATCGCAATACAATGCGACCGCCATGGCCGAAGGGCCGGACCGGCTGTCTTGGCTGATGGGCCAGATCCTGCGCAAGCGGTTGACCCTGCGCGGTTTCATCATCTTTCAGGACTTTGGCCACCTCTATCCCGAGTTTGCCAAAGCAATGGGCGCATGGCTGGCAGCGGGCAAAATTCAGTATTTTGAAGAGATGATCGAAGGGCTGGAAGCCGCCCCGAATGCCTTTATCGGCCTGCTGCGCGGTGAAAACTTTGGCAAGCGGGTGATCCATGTCGGCCCGCCGAAAATGATCGAAAACAAGGAAAAGCGTACATGAACATTCTAATGGTCCTAACCTCGCATGATCGTCAGGGCGATACCGGCAAGAAGAC
This sequence comes from Rhodobacterales bacterium, assembly GCA_013298675.1. Lineage (GTDB taxonomy): Bacteria > Pseudomonadota > Alphaproteobacteria > Rhodobacterales > Rhodobacteraceae > JAAFU01. The sequence goes on from JAAFIJ010000030.1 coordinate 13,040, forward strand.
CGGCGTCTGGTTAGAAGAGTTTGCCGCACCCTATTACGTTCTGACAGACGCAGGGGCTGTGATAACACTCGCCTCGCCAAAAGGTGGTCAGCCGCCACTGGACCCTGCAAGCGATACGGCCGAAGCCCAGACTGACGATACCCGGCGCTTCAAAGGCGATGCGGGTGCACGTGATGCACTGGCCCACACGGTTCGTCTGTCTGACATTGATCAGGCCACCTTTGATGCCGTGTTCTACCCTGGCGGCCATGGTCCGCTGTGGGATCTGGCGGAAGACCCGGTCAACATCGACTTGATCGAATATTTTGCCCAAGGCGGCAAACCAATCGCCGCCGTTTGCCATGCGCCCGCAATCTTTCGCCACACCAAAGTTGCAAATGCCAAGCCGCTGGTATCGGGCCGCAATGTCACCGGGTTCGCCAATTCCGAAGAAGCCGCAGCAGGCTTGACCGATGTGGTTCCGTTTCTGGTTCAGGACATGTTGGTGGCAAACGGAGCGTTCTACACCAAGGGAGCGGACTGGGCATCGCATGTCATCGTGGACGGTAACCTGATCACAGGCCAGAACCCTGCTTCCTCGAAAGAGGCCGCCCTTGCATTGGTGGCCCTGCTGGTCTGAGCCATGACGACTGGCCTTGCGGTCCCGTCGGGTTTGCAAGGATCGAAATCAATGCCGGACAGGCACAATTCCCGGGGTATCCGGAAAAAGAGAGGTTACACATGCCAGCACTTCCGTTTGACGATGCCGAGATTGAGGAACTGGTGGTCCGGTTCAACGCCGTAATGGCGAAAGAGGGGACGAACGTAGACGATCTTGGCGGCAACGCCACAGACGATGAGGTGGCCGAAACCCTGCAAGAAACGCCAGGCGATCTAAGCCGTGACGAAATCACCCAAGAGATTGAAAGCATGAATGACGAACAGAAAGACGCGTTGGTCGCTCTGTTTTGGATCGGACGCGGCGATGCGGAACCCGAAGAATGGGAAGCGACCAAGGCCCTCGCCCGCCAACAGCATGACGGCCTTGTCAGCCGCTACCTGCTTGGCCAGCCAGAAGTAGGAGAGTTCCTGACCGAAGGGCTGGAGAAGATGCTGGAATACGGGGTGGAGTGATCCCGATACGATCAGCCCGCAACAGATTGCGGGCCGATCGTATCGGTTTCCATGCGCAGAGACTGCTTTGATTGACGACGACAAGCCACCGTAAATGGGTGGCTTGTCGTCTTTGCAGATATGTCAGCCCCGATAAGCAAAGCCACCAAAGATGCGACCCTCGTCGCGGTGTCGGCCGCCACGGACCGCACCAACATAGGCCGCAGCCGCAGCCACCATTGCAGCGGATGCCAGAAGAAAGGCGGACAAAATCGCACTGACCCGGGCCAACTCGGCCGCTTTGATCGCAATCGCCTCCGCGTCGGCGGCAAGTTTGTCGGCCGCCGCCTTGGCATCGGACAGGCCTTTTTCGGCATCACTGCGCGCCGTTTGGGTGGCGTTGATTGCGGCATCCACCCGCGTTGCGGCTTCGGCAGGCGTGGCACCTGTGCTGGTCACGACAGCGCTTACCAAATAGGCGCGCTCTGGGTCCGAGATTTCTCCGGTTTTCAGCACGTTGGCAAGAATGGCAGCCGTATCACCTGCCATCGTCGCCGGATCAGCGGGTGCCGTGCCGACGGCGCTTGGGCGCAACAAAGTGCGGTTCAAATAGTCCATCGGGCCGGTCGTTTCTTCGCCTTGCACCAACGAGGCCCCAGCGCTGATCGCCTCTTTGGTGGCCTCTGCCACAACGGTCCCAGTCGCCTGCACCACAGTTCCGGCAACAGTCCCTGCGCCAGACGCCACGGCGCCAACGGTTGCCATTGTCGTGGACACC
>JAAFIJ010000300.1 GCA_013298675.1 Rhodobacterales bacterium
ACATCATAGTAAAAGAACCGCATCGGATTGAGATGATTGCATCCGCCGCGCGGATCCCTGCGACAGCACGCCCGTGTCCTGCCGAATTGCAAACTGCCTACTCTGGCTGCGGCCATAACACAGCCCCCAACTCGGCGCGAAAGCTGTCTTCATGTAACTGATACTCGACACAAGCGTCGATAACAGTGTGAAAAGGTGCAATTGGACACCCAAAACACAGCATCCCGTGGCTTAGAAAAACCTTTGCTGTCGCAAGCCACGTGTCAAACAACGCTTTCAACGGCAGGTCCGGGTTATCAATGTCTGGCACGGTCATGGGCCTCCTGCAGGACTGTCTTCGCGGGTTCGGCAAGGATGCGCGCAATGCCGCGCCGCGTCGTTGTGCCAGCACAACGTCAGCTGCGGCAAAGGCAGCTAGGAAGGGAAAACCCTTATCCCGCCGCAGGAGGTCGCATGGCAGAAATTCTAACAAAATCCAGGGCAAGGAACATCTTTTATGGTGGATCGCTGTTCTTTGTCGTGGTGTTCATCGGCCTGACCATCAACTCGCATCGCTATGTGGTCAATGTCTCGACCGCAGGCATGCCGCTGACCCCGGCAGTTGCGCTCGGCAAGCATGTCTGGGAGCGCCACAGTTGCATCAACTGCCACACGCTGCACGGTGAAGGTGCCTATTTCGCGCCCGAGCTTGGCAATGTGATGACGCGCTGGGGTGTGCTGGACGATCCGCAAACCGCCTATGAAGTGCTGGATGGCTGGATGGCCGCTCAGCCCAGCGGCATCGAGGGCCGCCGCCAGATGCCGCATTTCACCATTACCGACGAAGAAATGCGCGGGCTGGCCGAATTCCTGCGCTGGGCAGATCAAACTGACACGCAAGGCTGGCCGCCGACGGACGCGGGTTAAGGGGAGGAAAAACAATGAAATATCAATCGCAAAAGGTGGCTTTGGCCTATTTTCTGGTGGCAATGGGGCTGTTTGGCATTCAGGTCTTGGGCGGGCTTCTGGCCGGGTGGATTTATGTCTCACCCAATACCCTGTCGACGGTGCTGCCGTTCAACATCATCCGCATGATCCACACCAACGCGCTGATCGTTTGGCTGTTGCTTGGTTTCTTTGGGGCCGCTTACTATCTCGTTCCCGAAGAATCCGAGCGGGAAATCTGGTCAGTCAAACTGGCCTATCTGCAACTGGCTATTCTGGTGATAGGCACGCTTGGTGCGGTCGGCAGCTATCTGGTGGGCATCCACGGCGGGCGCGAGTTTCTCGAACAGCCCTTATGGGTCAAGTTCGGCATCCTCGTTGCGGCAGTGATTTTCCTTGTGAATATTTCGCTGACCGTACTCGCCGGACGCAAGACCGCCATCACAAATGTACTTCTGACAGGGCTGTGGTTGCTGGCGCTTCTGTGGATTTTCTCGTTCATCAACCCCGACAACCTGAGCCTCGACAAGATGTACTGGTGGTTCATCGTGCACCTGTGGGTCGAGGGCACATGGGAACTGGTGATGGCCGCCATCCTCGCCTTCTTGATGCTCAAGCTGACCGGGGTGGACCGCGAGGTGATCGAAAAATGGCTGTATGTCATCGTCGCCACAGCGCTGTTTTCTGGCATCCTTGGCACTGGCCACCATTTCTATTGGATCGGACTGCCGTCTTACTGGCAGTGGACTGGCTCAATTTTCTCGGCTTTCGAAGTGGTGCCATTCTTTGGCATGATGTCCTTCGCCTTCATCATGGTCTGGAAAGGCCGGCGCAACCATCCCAACAAAGCGGCCCTGCTGTGGGCGTTGGGTTCTGCGACGGTTGCTTTCTTTGGTGCGGGGGTTTGGGGCTTTTTGCACACCTTTCACGGCGTGAACTTTTACACCCACGGAACGCAGATCACGGCCGCGCACGGACATCTGTCGTTCTACGGTGCCTATGTGGCGATGAACCTTGCGATCATCACCTATGCCATGCCGCAACTGCGCCAGCGTGCCCCCTATAATCAGGTGATGAACATGATTTCGTTCTGGCTGATGACCGGGGGAATGGCGTTCATGACCTTTGTGCTGACCTTTGCAGGCACGATCCAGACCCACATGCAGCGTGTGGTGGGCCAGAACTACATGGATGTGCAGGATCAGTTGGTCCTGTTCTATCTGATGCGTTTTGGTGCGGGGATTGCGGTTGTTCTGGGCGCGTTGTTATTCATCTACAGCCAGCTCGTAGTGCGGCGCGAACTGATCGCCCCTGCAAGCAGCGGCCCCGTGGCGGAGGATGCCGCATGAACGCGCTTGCACCCGAACGCAGCACTCCGTTCTATCGCCCGGTCGGGCAGGAATGTGCGCTATTTGAGGCGGCCCATGCGCGCGGCCTGCCGTTGCTGCTGAAAGGGCCGACGGGTTGCGGCAAAACCCGGTTTGTGGAACATATGGCGGCCCGGTTGGGTCGCCCCCTTTACACCGTTGCTTGCCACGATGATCTGTCGGCCTCTGATCTGATCGGACGCTATCTTTTGCGCGGTGGGGCGACAGAATGGGTGGACGGCCCGCTGACCCGCGCTGTGCGCGAGGGGGCGATCTGCTATCTGGATGAGGTGATTGAGGCCCGCAAGGATGTGACGGTGGTTTTGCACCCTCTGACCGACAACCGCCGGACCTTGATGATCGACCGCACTGGCGAGGAATTGGCCGCACCTGCAGGCTTCATGTTGGTCGCAAGCTATAACCCCGGTTATCAGAACATCTTGAAACGGTTGAAACCTTCGACCCGGCAGAGGTTTCTTTCAATCAGCTTTGGCTTTCCCGATCCCGCCACGGAAACCGCTGTCGTGGCGCGCGAAAGCGGGTTGGACGCCGCCCGCGTCGCCCCGTTGGTGCGCCTCGCGGGGCATATCCGCGCCTTGTCGGGCATGGATCTGGAAGAAGGCGTCTCGACCCGTCTGTTGATCTATGCGGCCAGCCTAATGGCAGACGGGATGCCGCTTGAACGCGCGTTGCAAGCGGCAGTGATCGAACCTTTGACGGATGAACCAGAGGTTATTCAAGCCCTGCGCGATCTGATCAGCAGCGTTTACGGCTGACCCCATGGCCTTGCACCCGCTCGATTTGATGGAGCCTGAAGAAACCGTGGGCAATCTGTGGCACGGGCTGACTCAACGGCTGGCCCCTGTTGCAGGCTACAGTGCCAGCGCCGTGGCACTGGACGCGCTGCGCCCCAGCATTGCCGTGATGTTCCGCGCCCTTGGTGGTGCGTCTGGCGTCGAAATCGCGGCCAGCCCTGCCACCGCCTCACGCCATCGCCGCAGCCTTGGCGCGCGGTTGGGCGATGCCCGCGTGCTGGAACATGTCGCGCATTTTGACGGCACCACCCTGCGCCTGCCGCCTGTTATGGCCGCGTTTCCATCGGTGGAACTCAACCGTGCGACCTATCTTTGGCTGGCGGC
>JAAFIJ010000302.1 GCA_013298675.1 Rhodobacterales bacterium
CGCGTCATCCGGCACTGTCACTGTTGTGGCAGTCGTGGCGGTGGTCTTTTCTTTGGTGAACTTTCCCAGCGTTTCGGTTTGGGCATGGGGCGGCGAGGCCTTGCGCGACTGGTTGCAAAATCCCAAGGCGTTGCGTGCGTTCAACTGGACGATGGCCGCTCTGCTGATCGCATCTTTGGTTCCCGTCTTACAGATGTAGCCAGAGCCGCTTTACCGCAGCCACAATCCTTCTTTCTTTAGCGTCGTCCGAATGGACTGCTCTCGTTTGGGCAGATCATTCCGGTCAAACAGCGCGCGCGCTTTGCGACCTCGGTTTTGATAGACCATCAGTTTGACCGGTTCATAGTCACGCAAAAGGCGGCGCAACTCTTTTTGCCCCGCGACGTCTTCCAAAACTTCGACCACACGGTCGCTTTCGCGGGCATAGAGCAAGGGCAGGGTTCGGTAATGACAGGTAACAGCGCCGTCCAACCCTGCAAGGTCTGAGCCCGGCCTGCCGCCCCCAAAGGAATGAATGACCAGCGGCAAGGCGATCTGATCGAGCCATGGGTATAACTCTTGTGATGCAAGAGCGGCAGGAGGCGCGTCTGCGATGGACTTTGCATACGCCAGGAAGCGCTGACCAAAGGCTTTTGGGCTTTGATGAAAGAACCAACCTGCATTAAAGTAGAGATACTTTTGCCAATATTCCTCTGGTTGGCTTTGATCGAGCGTTTCTGCAAAACTCAGGCCAAACAGGTCGTAAAGCGATTTCCAAATCGCCCCATATCCCGGGCCATAAAGCGGCACTTGCGGCCAAGTCCCCTCTCGCCGCATCGAGGCTGAAGGTTTGTTGAAATCAAAGCTGACGGTTGAAAAATCACCTGTGATCAAGGTGTCGGTATCCAAAAATAGAAACGGTTCATCGGGCAGAGCCGTCAGCGCCTCAATCTTGTTCCCATGTGCATAGGCTTGGCCGAAAACCTTGTTTTCAAACGGCAAAAACGTCGCACCAAGAGATTGCAACATCTCTTTCACGCCACCGTCCACCACAGCAGGATCGCGGTGCCACAGCTTATTGCGCTGTGGTTCGGCCAAAAACAATTTGCCAGAAAAATCGGGATTGGTAGCCCTAAGCGACGCAGCCAAAAGCAACGCTTCGTATTGCAAGCGGCCAGACTGTACGACGGCCACGATGTTGAACGCTTTGCTCACGCCTGATGTCCTGTTTTGGTCAACCTAACTTGCTTTCAGGCAAAATGAAAAACCAAAACCCCTCGGGCTATGTCAAAAAATTAGCCCTTTGGCGAAAAACGTAACGACAAGCAGGACATGCCACCATCAAGTTTGGCGCATTCCGAATTGCCGATCTCGCGCACGTTATAGCCTTCGGCCACCAGCATGTCGCGGGTGGCGGTAAACCCTGCGGGCATAATCACAATGTCATTAAAGCGAATGGCGTTGGCGCAGGCCTCTTCCCCGGGTGCGGTGTGCAACACCCGGTAGCCAGCAAAACAGCCTGTTGCCGCAAGCTTTGGCGTGGACAGGATGGTCTGGGCATCCAGCAAGGAACAGTCGGTTTTAAAGTGCAAAACCCCCGGCGGGGTAAACACTTCGCGTACCGTGTGGCCCCAATCGGCCACCAAATGCGCCAGTTCTGCAATTCCAGCCGCATTTGTGCGTGCCGACTTTCCGACCAAGATCTCTGTTTCGGTGGTCAGAATGTCGCCCCCGTCGATATAGCTGTCGGCGCCCGCAATATAGCGAACTTGCGCATAAAGCGTTGTCAGATGCGGGGCCATTTCAGCAGCCTCTCCCAAGCGGGTTGGCGTGCCGGGCCGCATCATCACCGCCCCTTGGGGCAAGCACAGCGCTGTGTCTTCAACAAAAACCGAATCTGGAAAAGCTTCAAGTTCTGCAAGTTCCAGCACTTGCGCCCCCGTGGACCGGAGGGCCGCGATATAAGCGTGATGATGCACCTGCATCAATGCCAAATCAGGGTTGCCAGTATCGACAGCGCGCAACCCAGCAATAATGCTCGCCGAGGGACGGCGCGTAATGGCATGGGTGAAACGGAAGGATTTTTCAGTCATTCTACTCTCCTAGGGCGGAGATGGTGGGCGATCTTGGAATCGAACCAAGCATGAGTCGCCTCGGCGGAGTTACAGTCCGCTGCCGCACCTTGCAGCATATCGCCCACTGAGGGCCGAGATACCCAAGGGGCAAGGGGGGCGTCAAGGGGCGGATTGCGTCGTTTGCAAATCATTTGGCGCGGCGAACGCGCCCGCATGCAACGCAAGGACCGTTCGTACGGCGCGAAAATATACTGCGCGCGCTTGCATCATGCAAAACCAAGCTCATTCCCCTGATTCATCCGAAAATTGCTTGCATGCAGGGGCGGGGCTTGCGATGGGGGGATAAACAGCGTGCAAGGATAGATCATGGCGGGAACCGTCAAACCAACGTGGATCGTTGATAAAGAGCGCAGCCGCCGGGCTGAGGCCAAAGAAACCGTCTGGCTATTTGGTCTACATGCGGTTCGGGACGCGCTGATGAACCCCAAGCGGGAAAAGCTGCGCTTGGTGGTCACCAAAAACGCGCTGGACAAGCTGGAAGAGGCGGTCGCGCTGTCGGGGATGGAGCCTGAACTGACCGACCCGCGCCGGTTTGACGTGCCGATTGATGAGGGATCCGTGCACCAAGGAGCAGCACTTGAAGTGCGAGCGCTGAATTGGGGCAAACTGGCTGATGTCGCCATATCGGGCGACGGTTTGCCGCTTGTGGTTTTGCTGGACCGGGTGACCGATCCGCACAACGTGGGGGCGGTGCTACGGTCTGCCGAGGTTTTTGGCGCGCGCGCTGTGATCGCACCGCGCCACCATTCAGCACCAGAGACAGGGGCACTTGCGAAAACAGCCAGCGGCGCGTTGGAGCGTCAGCCCTATCTTAAAGTCGCCAATCTGGGTGACGCGATGCAAGAGTTGAAGGACATGGGCTATTTTCTGATCGGTTTGGACGGTGAGGCAGAGATGACCTTGCAAGACGGGCTGAAACAGGCAGGCAAACGGGCGATTGGGCTGGTTCTGGGGGCCGAAGGGCCCGGTCTGCGCGACCGCAGCAAAGATACCTGTGACGTCTTGGTCAAAATCCCGTTTCAGGGCGAATTTGGCAGTTTGAACGTCTCGAACGCCGCCGCGGTGTCGCTTTATGCGGCGAGTTTGCGCGATTTGTGATCGGCTATTTGATCACAAAATCGCGACGAGGACTTTCACCGATAATTTATGTTCCCATGTAAGGGTCACGGAAGCAGATTTGGAACTTCTGTTGCCCTTGCACTGTCCCTCGTTCCATACTTGCGCCCAGCCGTCGCGGCTTGGGCGCCTTTTTCTTGACGGCAATTCATGGCAGGTTGGTGAGGCTGTTCCATAGTCGGTCTGACCATGACAGCA
>JAAFIJ010000301.1 GCA_013298675.1 Rhodobacterales bacterium
GGGCCAGCGCCATATCCGTGGTGGCCATATTGGACAGCGCGCCATGCAGCTTAAAGTGGCCAATCGTACCGCCCGCCGCTTGTGCCATCGCCATTGCGGCGCCCAGTTGATACCGGATCATATTGCCTAGCGTTTCGGGTGCAATCACCATGCGCCTGCGGCCAAAGCCTTGCAGATCGGGAAATCCCGGATGCGCGCCGATGCCAACACCCCGCGCCACGGCCAGCGCCATCGTCTTGGCCATCACGTCCGGGTCCCCCGCATGAAACCCGCAGGCGATGTTGGCAGAGGTGACCACGTCCAGCATTGCCGCATCATTGCCAAGCGTCCAATCGCCAAAGCTTTCGCCCATATCAGCGTTCAGATCGATCTTGCGCATCACCGTCACTCCTGTTCCCACCCGGTGATCATACCGCTGATCAACTGATAGCCAAGCAGATCAGCGATCTCGTTTGGTTTTCTGATCAATGCGCGCCGCTTGCTGTGCATCTCGGCGGCAAATGCGTCCAAAGACCGATGCTGCGCCATGGCCTCGGTATGGGACGTAAACGCAAAGCGCAACGCAACCCCCGGCGCGGCTTGCACCAGTTTCGGCACATCATCTGGCATAACCGTGCCGATGCGCGGATAGCCACCCGTCGTTTGACATTCGGGCAGCAGGACATAGGGCATCCCCTGCCCGGTCATCTGAATATCACCCGGCAACATGGGTTCGGACAGCACGCTTAGCTGCTGTTCGGTGGCAAAAGGCGCGCCGTCAAAGGCAAGTTCCACGCCCTGACGGTTGCCACGCGGCGTTTTGGTGAAGCGGGTCGCGGCAAAGCGAGCGCGGATTTCTGGGCCAAAGAGATCGGTGTGAACGCCGGGCAGCAAGCGAAGTGTCCCGCCAGAAAATCTGTCCACGACATCGAGCATGTAACCCGGTTGATCCAGCCCGCTGTCGGGCCCCACTGGCAAAACGTCCCCCACGGCCACAGGGGCGCCGATGCCGCCAGCCAAATGGGCCGAACGGCTGTTCAGAAACTTTGGTGTCGCAAAACCGCCGCCTATGTGAAGATACCCGTAGGCGCCGCTGATCACCGCACCGATGCGCAGCCGTTGGCCTGCGGCGACATAGTGACTGGCGTTCCATTGCAGTGCTGCGCCGTCCATCGTTGCGGTCATTGGCGCACCGGTCAAGGCGATGCGCAGCGGCGCGCTGGCCACAAAATCGCCACCGAAACCCGGCATCTCCAGCGCTGCTAGCCCGAGGTCCTGCCCCAAAAGGGCTGCGCCTTCGGCGATCGCATAGCGGTCGGCGGCACCGCCTTGTGACAGACCCATCGCCAACTGGCCCGGCCTGCCCAAATCCTGCACCGTGACTGCAGGGCCGATCCGGTCAACGCGCAATGTGGGTTGGGTCATGAACCGCCCTCACAGGACGCACCGCCATTAGACCCGTCTTGTCTGGCGCGAAGGGCAGACATCTCTCGTTGGCTGACAGGCACGAGTTGAACCTCATCGCCGGGGCGCAGCGAAAACGGGTCGGTGGCCTCGGGACGAAAGACGCGAAAGGCGGTTTGCCCGATCAGGCGCCACCCGGTGGGAGAGGCCGCGTTGAACAACACCATCTGACGTATTGCCACCGCGATTGCGCCGGCCGGAACCTGCGCTGTCAGCCCGCTTTGGCGCGGCACGTTCCAGTTTTGCGGCAACGGGCCAAGATAGGGCTGACCGGGGGCAAACCCGATCGTCAAGACGCGGACAGTGGTGGCGGCAATCTCGTCAATCGCTTGCTTTGGCGACAGCCCCGCCATGGCCGCAGCCTCGGCCAACTGCGGCCCAGCGTCACCCCCGAAAACCGTTGGAATACGCCACAGTCTGCGGCCCATCGGTGAACCAAGCGAGGACGGCTTGGTTTGGGAAAGCAGGTCTTTTAACCTGGCGATCAAGGGATTTAGCCCAACCGCGCAGGGGTCATAGGATACATAGGTTGAGGTCAAAGAAGTTGACGTCTCTATCACCCCGGCAATCGCCTGACTCTCAATCTGGGCGCGAAAAGCCAAGGCCATGTGATTGGCATCATCTGTCAAGACGTCTGAAAACGTGAAAAGGACGCCGGTCAATCCAATGGGACGGATCAGCGGATCGTGAAGTGATGGCGCGTCGACCGTCATCCGGCCCTGTGGCTGATGGACTGCATCAAATCACGTTCTTTTCAAAAATAGGCCGATTGCGGGCGATACGATCATAGCCAAAATCGCTAAGGTCCAGACTGGTATAGCGCCCGGTGATGATCATCTCTGACAAGGCGCGACCGACCGCCGGGCTTTGCTGCAAGCCATGGCCGCTAAATCCGTTGGCAAAGTGGAAATTGGTAATTTCGGGATGCGGGCCAAGAATCGCGTTCTGGTCGAAGAGGTTCACATCATAATGCCCGGCCCAAGCGTTCACCACCTTGATCGCCTCAAACTGCGGAATGCGGGTGGCAAGGACAGGCCAAATATCGTTTTCAAACTGCCCGTGATCGACATCAAAAGACGCGTTGTCGGGATCGTCATCCTCAGGCGGGGCCAGCCCGCAGATGAACATCTCATTCTCGGGGCGGCAATAGACACCCGACGGGTCCACCGTCAGCGGCATTTTCGCGATCGGCTCTTTGCAGTTAAAGGCGAATATCTGACGCTTTTTGCCAAAGACTGGCAGGTCTGTAATGCCGGCCATCGCGGCGGTCTGACGCCCGTTGACGCCTGACGCGTTGACCACCGCTCCACAGGTTAACGTTTGCCCGGATTGCAACAACACCGTGTCGATGCGGCCATCGGTGCGCGTTAGCCCCACGACGGTGTCGGTGATATACTTTGCCCCCTGCGCGCGCGCTTTGCGTTTAAAGCCCTGCAACAGGCTATAGGGATCAAGCCAACCTTCGTTTTGTTCACCAAACGCGCCACAGGCAAGGTCGGTCAAGTTCAGCCAAGGAAAGCGGTGCGCCAGATCGGTGCGGTCCAGGATCGACACCGCAGCACCGCAGTCGGTTTGTAGGACATGGTTTTCATGCAACTGAGCCACGCCTGCGTCAGACGCCAGCAGCAAATAGCCGTTTTCGCGAAATCCAATGGCCGGGCGGTCACCGTCCACGGCCAGCAAGTCGGGGGCGGCGCGCACAAATTCGGCCCCAAACAGCGACATCATCACGTTGGGGCGGGTCGAAAACTGCGACCGAACCCCTCCGGCAGAGCGCGGCGTCGCACTTTTTTCATAGCTCGGGTCACATTCGACCACCGCTACAGACAGCATGCTGTCACGCGTCAGGAAATAGGCAACCGAACTGCCAATCACGCCACCGCCAATAATCACCACATCATAGCTGGTGTGTTCCGAAACCGTCATTCTTGCCCCAAATCCGCAAACCCGTTTGTGCCGTCATATTCCGAAAAACACTGAACGCA
>JAAFIJ010000303.1 GCA_013298675.1 Rhodobacterales bacterium
TCTTGCGCCCACACGACAAAGCCCAACACGCCAATAGCCACCATCGCATAGACCATCGGAAGGTAACCAAAGATTGGCTTTTTCGAGAAGGTTGCGATGACTTGGCTGATGATACCAAAGGCTGGGATGACGATGATGTACACTTCTGGGTGGCCAAAGAACCACAAGATGTGTTGATACAAAATCGGGTCGCCACCGCCTGATGGCGTAAAGAACGTGGTGCCAAAGTTGCGGTCGGTCAGCAACATGGTGATCGCACCTGCCAGAACTGGCAAGGACAGCAAGATCAACCACGAGGTCACGAAAATGGACCAGCCAAACAGCGGCACCTTGTGGATGGTCATGCCCGGCGTGCGCATGTTCAGGAAGGTGGTGATCATGTTGATCGCACCCAAGATCGATGATGCACCAGACAAGTGAACCGCGAAAATCGCGAGATCCATTGCATAGCCGCCCTCAGCGGTCGTGGTCAGCGGAGGGTACAATACCCAACCCACACCAGAGCCAGGCCCCATACCGTCGGTCAAGCTGCCGTTCCCGCCCGGCGACAACATGGATGCCACACCCAGCGATACGCCGGCCACATACATCCAGTAGGACAGGTTGTTCATCCGCGGAAACGCCATATCCGGCGCACCGATTTGCAGCGGCATGAAATAGTTTCCAAAGCCGCCGAAAAGCGCAGGAATAACCACAAAGAACATCATCAGAACACCGTGATAGGTGATCAGCACGTTCCAAAGGTGGCCGTTCGGCGTACATTCTGCCGCAGTGGCAATAAACCGCGCGCCTTCGACGCACATATATTGAACACCGGGCTCCATCAGTTCAAGCCGCATGTAAACTGTGAACATCACCGAGATCAGGCCAGCAAGCCCGCCGGTGAAGAGGTATAGAATACCGATATCCTTATGGTTCGTTGACATGAACCAGCGCGTAAAGAACCCGCGCTCGTCATGGTCGTGGCCATGGATGGCTGCGTCGGCCATGGGCGTCTCCCGTTGTCATTTCAAAAGGCTGAAGAAACGCAAACTGACTCTGCGCCTCCATTACACTTGCGTGTTTAGAGCGCCACGCGCGCCTCGGCAATGTCCGTAATTGACGCAGGTCAATTATTCCCGACGTGAAGCGGCAATATTTGCCGCAAAAATTGAAAACGCGGCCCGAAATTGAAAACGCGGCCCGAATCGGGGCCGCGCATGGCGTATTCAAGGGGTTGTGGGTTCTAAAATTACTGCACCGATGCCAAATATGCAGCGATATCGTCACCCGAGGATGACAGTTTGAACGACATTTTTGATTTGGCCGCCGGATCGCCAAGTGCGGTTTGCAGCCAAGCCGATGGGTCCATAACATAGGCCGCAAGGCTCGCTTCATCCCAAACGGCCCCGGTTGCGCCGACTGCAAGCAGCGACTCACCGTAGCTAAACTCTGCCGCTGACGCGACGGGTCTGCCGATCACGCCGTAAAGGTTCGGGCCCGTTTTGCCGCCTTTGACAAATTCCGTCCCATCCGCGCCGATGATCGAATGACAGGCCTTACACTTTTTGAAATCTGATTCACCAACTGCTGGATCGCCTGCAAGCGCAGGTGAACCGATGGCCAGCGTTCCAAGCACGGCAATGAAAGCGAAGTTCTTCATATTGTCCTCACGTTATGTCAGGGCACCTGAGTCGGCTCTGACCACTACATCAGACATCTGGTGGCGCTGTTATGCAATAGCAAGGGTGTCGCAGGATCGAGTTCGCGGCAGTCGCTAAGATAAAAAGCCATGTTTCTGAATAGGTTATTTGGTTTTGGTCTGACAAGGTCCGCGCTGCATCGCCGCATCAAAATTTGCCATCAGGGCCGCATCGAGGTCGGCCATGGTCACGGGCAAGCCCAGATCGACCAGCGAAGTCACGCCGTGATCGGCAATTCCGCAAGGGACGATGCCGGAAAAATGCGACAGGTCAGGCTCTAGATTGATCGAGATGCCATGAAAGCTGACCCATTTGCGCAACTTGATTCCGATCGCTGCGATCTTTTCTTCACACAGCGATCCGTCGGCCATTCGGGGCTTTTCTGGGCGTTCCACCCAGACGCCGACGCGGCCCGGTCGAATAAGACCTTGCACGTTGAATTCTGCCAGACTGGCAATCACCCAGTTTTCCAGATCACGCACAAAACAATGAACATCGCGCCCACGAGCGCCCACGTTCAGCATGACATAGATCACCCTTTGGCCCGGCCCATGATAAGTGTACTGCCCACCGCGCCCGGCAACGTAAACTGGAAATCTGTCAGGATCCGTCAGGTCCTTTGGTTTGGCGGATGTGCCTGCGGTGTAAATTGGAGGGTGTTCCAGCAGCCAGATCAGTTCTGCCGCCTCACCGCGATGAATCGCCTCAACGCGCGCCTCCATCTGGGCAAGCGCATCGCTATAGGGTGTTATACCCGGACTGATCTGCCACTCGACCATCTGTTCCTTCATTCCCAACGCAGGGTTGGGTCTAGGGTTCATATCCTGCACGTCAAGCGTTGGGAATAGGTGCATCACCAGAGGCAGGGCGCAGGTATTCGTCAGACATAAGATTCCGCGGGCCGGGACCTTTGGCTGCCATCTGATCTTGGGGATTATAAAGCGCACAATGATCGAGCGACAGGCAGCCGCAGCCGATACAACCATCCAGCAGCGTACCAAGTCGCGTCAACGCATCAATCTTCGCCGCAATTTCAAGGCGAAAGCCAGAGGCGATCCGCGCCCAGTCGTGGCGATCAGGTGCACGGTGGCTGGGCAAACCAGCAAGGTGTTTGGCGATCATTCCAAGCGGCACCCCCAGCTTTTGTGCAATCATTGCGAAAGACAATCGCCGCAGGTCGGCCCGGTCATAACGGCGGTGGCCGCCTTGGTTGCGTAAAGGCGAAACGATCCCATGCGTTTCATAAAACCGAATGGCCGACACGGCCAAACCCGTTCGCTTTGATAAATCGCCGATGGTCAATGCGTGCTGCATGTTTCCTCTTGATCTCAAGTTAGCTTGAGGAATTAGACAGTGAGTCGCGAAATTGAACCAGAGGAAAGTCATGACAAGCCTTGAACATGTGAACGTCACCGTCGCGCATTCTGTCAAATCGGCAGAGGTAATGTGCCGTCTCTTTGATTGGAAGATACGCTGGCAAGGCACGGCAAAGGGCGGCGGATGGAGTGTCCATGTCGGTACAGACACCCAATACATCGCCTTCTTTACGCCCAAAGACACACCTGGCCGTGCCATCGACCCCGGATTGGTCTGTTCCGGGCTGAACCATATCGGCCTTGTCGTCGACGACCTTGACGCAACCGAAGCGCGGATTCGTGCTGCGGGCTATAGGACCGAGTTCCATGCAGACTATGCGCCGGGTCGTCGTTTCTATTTCACCGAAGAGAATGGTGTGGAAATAGAGG
>JAAFIJ010000304.1 GCA_013298675.1 Rhodobacterales bacterium
GTATAGCTATAACCAATGGCGTTCGTCAGCACACCGCCAAGTGCCGCATCTGCGGCAATCAACGGCGACGATCCTGGATCGACGTTCAATACCGTATCCATCGCAACCTTGTAGCGCAGTTCCAAGCGGCCATTCTGACTGATTGGAAATTCTATCGCAGGGCTGATCGCAATGTTGCGCGTGTCATAGAACGCGTTGGATTTCGTCGTTTCCTTATAATAGGCGCCGAATTTCAACTTGAGATCACGCCCAAGGAAAGCAGGTTCAACAAAATTGATGCTGCTGTCCACATTGCTTGTGCCAGAAGAGATATTCACGCTAAGCGACTGACCGCGCCCCAGAAAGTTGGTTTCAGAAAAACCCAAACTGATGCCAAATCCTTGGCTGACGCCATAACTTGCGCCAAAGCTGATAGACCCGGTCGGGGCCTCTTCCACGTCGACATTCACAACCACATTGCCGGGGTCAGTGCCGGGTTCTGCGTTCACTTGCGCGTCAACAAAATAGCCCAAGGCGCGAATCCGTTCGGCAGCCTGACGAATTTCACGCGGGTTAAAGGGGTCACCTTCGGCCGAATTAAACTGCCGGCGTACCACTTGATCCAAGGTGGTCGTGTTGCCCTCGATGTCGATCCGCTCAACGAACACCCGCTCGCCGCGAGACAGAACAAATTCGACATTCAGGGTTTGTGTCCGCTCATCGCGCACCAAACGTGGTTCAACACGCACGAAATTCAAACCTTTGCGCAGGGCAAGGGTTTCAAGGCGGGCAATGTTGTTTTCAATCACGGCAGGAGAATACGTGACGCCGGTGCGCAGCTTCACCTGTTTGTTGAATTCGGCCGCATCGACGCCGTCAATTTCAGAAATGGTGGTCACGTTGCCGATTTTATAGCTCAGCCCTTCACGCAGCGTAAACGTCACAAATGTCGCATCACGCTCACGCGTCAATTCACCCGTGGCATCCAAAATCTGCACGTCAACAAAGCCGCGCGACAGGTAGAAATCCTTAAGCAGTTGTTTGTCCAGATCCAGACGCTCTGCAACAAACGTATCGCCACCTATCACCTGGCGCAAAAATCCTGCCTGCTTGGTTTCAAGCACCTGACGCAAACGCCGATCAGAGAACGCGCGGTTTCCAACAAATGAAAGCCGTTCATTTTCAACGACTTTTCCTTCGGAAATCTCAAAAACCAGATCGACCCGGTTGTCAGAACGACGGATGACCTTTGGCACGACCGAAGCGGCCAAGCGCCCTTTGATGCGGTAAATTTCAGCGATCGATGCGGCATCTTCCTCAGCCTGCTTAGGCGAGAACACCAGACGTGAACGCGACTTGGTTGCCGCGATCAACTCTTCGTCCTTCAGACGCTTGTTGCCCTGATAATCGACGACGTTCAGCATTGGGAACTCTGTCACCTTGATCACCAAGGTATTTCCGTTTGGTTCCAATGCGACCGTCTCGAACAGTCCAGCAGCAACGATGCGCTGATACGCATCGTTCAACTGACCTGCGTTCACCTTTTCGTTGCGACCGATTCCCGCGAACTTTAGGATCGTCACTGCGTCGACACGGGTGTTTCCCTCGATCACGACGTTTGAAAAGCTATAGGTTTGCGCGATGGCCGGGGTGAAGAACGCACCGGAAACCATTGCTGTTGATAGCAGAACTGCCAAAACGGTCGGGCGAACAAGCCGATGGGCCATACTCTTTTGTGCAGAATTTGACCGTATTGAAAACCGCATCGTTCGCCCCCAAAGCCTACAAGATCCTGTGCTCTTGCTAACTTGAAGCGCAACCAATGTCAAAAGGCGCAGTTCAGCTTTCGTCAACTTCCCTTAGGAAATCAAACAATATTCAGACGTCCTAAAAGGACTTAGTGCGGCAGGAAGGACGATCCCAGAAACGCGCCCGCAAGCAGACCGACAACGACGGTTCCGATTGTGAACATGCGATCCCAATTCAACCAAACCAGCAGCGAAAAACCACGGTATCCGTTCATGACCAATTGCATCGAACAATCCTCCAGCATCTGTGAGGACAGAATATTCAGTGATTAGGGCGTCATTATGGCGAGAGTTTTAAGCGTTGGGCCTAGGTGCACAAAATATCGTTGCTCAGACCGAACAACATGAAAGAAATGATCACAAACAACCCAAGCGTCATCAGAACATTCATCGCGCGGACCGATGGCGGTTTGCGCATCACTGCCTCGTAGGCGTGAAACACCAAATGCCCGCCGTCCAGAATTGGAATCGGAAACAGGTTCATTAGACCCACGCCAATGGAAATCAACGCCAGCATTGCGATGAATTCGCGCGCGCCCATTCCCGCACTGTCGCCAATAACCTCGGCCATGCCGATCGGGCCAGACACGCCGCAAGAGCTGATTTTGCCCGCCGCCATTTGCCATATGCCTGACAAAGACCCGCTAAGGACCGCCCAGGTTTGTTTGGCTGACAGGTTTGCCGCCTCAAACATGCCTGCGCTGCGCACGGCGGGTTCAAACAACAAACCGCCCGATAGGCCGATCATCCAACGGTCCTCTAAGGTGCCATCCGCATTTTGCGCGGTGCGCAAGCGCGGTGTCAGTGTCAGCTGCAAAATTTCACCCGCGCGCCACACTTTGAGGTTCAAAGCCGCTCCTTTGGTCGCTTTAACGATCACAGGTAAATCGTCAAAGCGCGCAACGGGTTTGCCGTCTGCCTCTAGGATCACATCACCAACCATGATGCCTGCGTCCAAGGCTGCGGAATTTGGTTGTACGCCTGCGACCAGTGGCGGCATCGGATGGGGGCCGACAGCGGTTGTGGTTGCGCCGTCCCGCAGCACCTCATAGGTGACTTGGGCGGCATTTTTGGTGTCTTTGGCGACAGTGCCAAAGGTTTTCCAATCAGGTGTAGGCACACCTGCAACCGATACAATTTGGTCCCCCGCGACAAGAGTCGTCGCCTCTAGGGGCATCGGTTGAATTTTGCCAATGACTGGCAAATCAGTGGCAATCCCGCTGAACAGGATCATGCCGAAGTAGACGAAAAATGCCAGAATGAAATTGAAGACCGGGCCTGCCGCGACGGTCGCAGCGCGCGCCCAAAGCGGGGCACCGTGCATAGTGTGGCGTAACTCTGCATCGGACATCCCGGCCATCGCCGTGCCGTCTTTGCCAGAGGCTGCATTCGCATCCCCCAGAAACTTTACAAAGCCGCCAAAGGGAATTGCCGCCAGTTGCCAGCGCGTGCCGCGACTGTCTGTGCGGCTGGTCAAAACTTTGCCAAACCCTAAAGAAAAAACCTCTGCATGGATGCCTGTCCAACGGCCGACGATGTAATGGCCAAATTCATGGACAAAGACGATGATGGAAAGCGCGAGGACAAAGAAAACCGCCGCCCAAACTGTGCCGCCCATCGTTGAC
>JAAFIJ010000305.1 GCA_013298675.1 Rhodobacterales bacterium
CGCCAGTTGCCGCGCGTATTGCCGCCTATAACCTGCCTGTCAATCCGCAAGCGATGCGCTATGTGCAGGCGCATCTGGCACATCCGTCTTTTCGCCAGTGGCGCGCAATGGGATTGGTCGACGGGGCCGATCAAGAATATTATCGCCGCGATTATCCAACACGCCCTTGGCCCGGCCCGAAACCGCTCATCGCCCGCGCAGTGGACGGTACGGTTGCGGAAAACAACACCTGCCCCTATTCCGGCGGCCCAGTGACCCATGTTCTTGAACTCAACGGTCGTCGTTTCGGCTTTTGCAACGCGTTTTGCCGCGACAAAACTGTTGCAGACCCCGAAGCATGGCCAAAATTCATGGCGCTCGTCGCGTAAAAACCTCGCTGTTGGTGGAGCAACCCCGCTTTCTCCTCCAGCAGCAACAGTCGTTTCGCCTGCAAACGCGCTGGGATATTCATCTTTCGTAAACTGTTCCGCCCTACCTGTTAACCAAGATGAACAGGGACGCAGTGCATGGTTGCCATCGCCTATACGGTCGCGTTTGAAGGGGTTGAAGCGCGCCTTGTCGAAGTACAATGCGCCCTCTCCCCCGGATTGCCGGCGTTTAACCTTGTTGGTCTGCCCGACAAAGCGGTGTCCGAGGCCAAAGAGCGTGTGCGCGCCGCCATGCAGGCCCTGTCTATCGCCCTTCCCGCCAAGCGGATCACCATTAACCTTTCCCCCGCCGATCTGCCCAAAGAAGGGTCGCATTTTGACCTGCCCATCGCCCTTGCTTTGCTTGCCGCGTTGGACATCATTCCCAAAGACAGTGTTGAGGCAACCGTCGCCCTTGGAGAGTTGGCGTTGGACGGGCGCCTCATCTCTGTCATTGGTGCCCTTCCCGCCGCTATGGCCGCCGCTGAAGAGGACAAGATTCTTCTATGCCCCAAAGCCTGCGGCGCAGAGGCGGCTTGGGTTGGCGCGACCCAAGTCCTAGCCGCCGCATCCTTGCAAGAGGTGCTGCAGCATTTTACCGGCAGGCGCCTGATCACCCCGTCCGAAGCGGGTGTCGTCCAGCCCACCCCGCACAGCCGCGACCTGCGCGACGTAAAAGGGCAAGAGCGCGCAAAACGCGCGTTGGAAATCGCAGCCGCAGGGCGACACCACCTGCTGTTGATCGGATCACCCGGTTCGGGAAAATCAATGCTTGCGGCACGCCTGCCGGGGATATTGCCCGAACTTGCGCCGATAGAGGCGCTTGAAACCTCGATGATCCATTCCTTGGCCGGGCTTTTGTCCGAGGGTGGCATCTCTCGCAGCCGGCCGTTTCGCGAACCCCATCACACCGCATCTATGGCGGCGATTGTCGGAGGGGGCAAAGGCGCAAAACCCGGAGAGATCAGTCTGGCACATAATGGCGTTCTGTTCCTAGATGAGTTCCCAGAATTTCCCCGCACGGTATTGGAAACCCTGCGTCAGCCAATCGAAACCGGGGAAATCGTGGTGGCGCGCGCCAATGCGCATGTCCGTTATCCGTGCCGATTTTTGCTGATTGCGGCAGCAAATCCGTGCAAATGCGGCTATATGACCGACCCATCCCGCGCCTGCGCCCGTGTTCCGGTTTGCGGCGAGGAATATCTGAGCCGCATATCGGGCCCCCTGATGGACCGCTTTGACATGCGGGTTGAGGTGCCACCCGTGGCCTATACGGACCTTGATTTGCCGCCCTCCGGCGATGCTTCGGCCGTTGTCGCAAGACGGGTGGAAACCGCGAGGTCCACGCAAACCAAACGTTTTACCGGCCACCCGGCGCTTCGGGTGAATGCAGACCTTGAAGGGGCGCTGCTGGAAGAATTTGCAACACCAGACAGTGAGGGCAAAGCGTTGCTAACCCGTGTTGCCGAACGCTTTGGGTTGACCGCCCGCGGGTATCACCGGGTGCTGCGGGTCGCGCGGACCATTGCCGATCTCGATGGCGCAGAGCGGGTCAGCGTGACCCACATCGCCGAAGCGGTGAGTTTTCGATTGGCGATCAAAACAAACTAAGTCAACGTTTAGCCGCGCCGTTTCGCCTCAATCACTTGCCAAATCTTTTCGGCTGCGTTGGTGCCGTCAAACCGCTCCAGCTCTTGCAACCCAGTGGGAGAGGTTACGTTAATCTCGGTTAGCCAGTCTCCGATCACGTCAATGCCAACGAACACCTGACCCTTATCTTTCAACACTGGACCAATCGTCGCGCAAATTTCCAGATCGCGCGGGGTCAAACCAATTTTTTCTGGCCGCCCGCCGACATGCATATTTGACCGCGTCTCGCCAGCTTGTGGCACGCGATTGATCGCACCAACCGGTTCGCCATCAACCAAAATAACCCGCTTGTCGCCCTTGGCCACATCGGGAAGGAACTTTTGTACGATCAAGGGTTCGCGGTTTATGCCCGTGAACATTTCATGCAAACTGGCGAGGTTGCGATCGTTCGGGTCCAAACGGAACACCCCGGCCCCGCCATTGCCATACAATGGCTTCAGAATGATATCGCCATGCCGCGCCTTGAACGCGCGAATGGTCTGCAAATCCCGCGCGATTGCGGTGGGGGGGGTCAGTTGAGGAAACTGCAGAACCAGCAGTTTTTCCGGAAAATTCCGAACCCAAAATGGGTCGTTGACGACCAAAGTTTTCGGATGAATCAAATCGAGCAGATGAGTCGAGGTGATATATCCCATGTCAAACGGCGGATCCTGACGCAGCCAAACGACGTCAAAGGTCGACAAATCAACCTCAATTTCCGCGCCATAGCTGACATGGTTGCCGTGCTCACGGCGCAGTTCAATCGGAAATCCGCGCGCGATCACCCGGCCTTCGACAAAGGCCAACTTGTCCGGCGTATAGAAAAACAGGGAGTGCCCGCGCGCCTGTGCTTCAAGCGCAATACGGAATGTGCTGTCCGCATCGATGTTCACAGATCCGATTGGATCCATCTGCAACGCAACCTTTAGGGCCATAACATGTCTCCGATATGATCCAACCTTGATGGCGCACCAACGTCAGAGATGCAATTGATCAGGCCATGAATGCCTGTTCAATAATTTCAATTTGACCCAAAAAATCAACCAAGGCGACATCAAAGCGCACATTCGTATCCAACCCTGCAGTCTCTTGCGCCAAATACTCGCTTGCCGACTGATAGATCCGCTTCATTTGTCGATCGGTTAAATGCTGGGCGGCCAAGGCAAAAGTGCGGCTTTGCTTTACCTCAATAAAGACCACGACTTCGCCTGCCTTGGCGACCAGATCGATTTCACCGCCGCTGCCACGCCACCGCTGTGCGCAAATGGTAAAGCCCGATCGCTCATAATGACGTGCAACACTGATTTCTGCAGCAATTCCAGCGTGATACGCTGTGACCCCGGCATGCACGCTGCTGGATGGGACCG
>JAAFIJ010000306.1 GCA_013298675.1 Rhodobacterales bacterium
ATAGCCCATGGGTCGGGCTAGAGGGCCGCGATGGGCTGGTTTTGAACATCACCGGGGCTGCACATCTGTTTGGCGGCGAGGCGGGGTTGTTGGGCGACATCCGCGCACGCATGTCGCGGGCGGGCTTGCAGATGCGGGCCGGGCTTGGTGATACCCGCGGTGCGGCCTGGGGATTGGCGCGCTATGCCGAAGGGGTGGCTGCCCCGGATGCGGGTTTGGCCGCACTCGCAGATTTGCCACTGGCCGCCCTGCGCCTGTCCGACGCCAGTTGTACGGCGTTGCAACGAATGGGTGTTTACACATTGGCCGATCTGCACGCCCTGCCCCGCGCCAATCTGGCCCGCCGCTTTGGTCAAGACGTGTTGATGCGGCTGGATCAAGCGCTGGGCACCGCACCCGAGGAAATCTCGTCCTTGGGTGAGGCGCCGCATTACGGGGTGCGCCTCACCCTGCCTGATCCGATTGGGCTGACCTCGGATGTGATGGCCGGGGTGGCGCGGTTGCTGGACCCCTTGTGCCAAAAGCTGGAAAACCATGCGGCGGGGGCGCGGGTTTTGCGGCTAACCTTGCGGCGGGTCGATCAGAAAAGCCAAGAGGTAGAGCTGCGGCTGGCCCGCCCCTTGCGTGAACCCGCGCGGATTTTGCCACTGTTTGAACGCGGCGTGGGAGAGGTGGATTCAGGGTACGGCATTGATCAGATCCGGCTAGAGGCGGTGGAGGTTGAGACGCTGCAACCCCAGCAAATCCGCAATACTGGTCACAGCGGCGACACCGCAAAAGTGCAAAACGACCGTTTGCACGATCTGATTACCCGGCTGGGAAACCGGATTGGGCTGGAAAGTATCATCCGCTATTTGCCCGCCGACAGTCATATTCCGGAACGCAGCTTTATCATCAGCCCGGCTGCATGGTCCGAACCGGCACCCGGACCATGGCCGCAAACCCACCCCCGGCCCTTGCGGATTTTCGCGCCCGAGGCGGTTAATGCCCCCGCACAGATGGCGGCAGCGATCCCCCCCCAGCCGCCCAAACGCTTTGCTTGGCGGCGGATGCCGTTGACGACCGCACGCAGCACCGGGCCTGAACGCATCGCGCCCGAATGGTGGCTGGACGATGACAACTGGCGCAGCGGATTGCGCGATTACTGGCGAGTGGAAACCCAACAAGGCCGCCGCTTGTGGATGTTTTACACGCCGCAAAACCCCGGATGGTTTGTACAGGGGGAATTTGCATGACCCCACCTGCCCACCTCGACCATCCCGCCTTTGGCTATGCCGAGTTGTGCGTCACATCCAATTTCACCTTCCTGACCGGGGCATCGCACCCCGAAGAGCTGGTCACGCGGGCGGCAGAACTGGGGTTAGAGGCCATAGCAATCACCGACCGCAATTCGCTGGCAGGCGTGGTGCGCGCCTATTCGGCGCTGCGGGAATTGGGGCGCGAGGCGACTGACAGCATCCGCATCCGTTCACAACATCATATCGACGCCAGTTCGCGTCAGGAAATGGGCGATCCGTCACCCTTGCCGCACCCGCATGTGCCGCACCTGCCCCGGTTGATCGTGGGGGCGCGGCTGGTCTTGACCGACAGCTGCGTGGATTGGGTGGCTCTGCCCACCGACCGGGCCGCCTATGCGCGCCTGTCACGGCTGTTGACCCTTGGCAAACGGCGGGCAGAAAAGGGCGAATGCCACCTGCAGGCGCGCGATTTGCTGGACGCGTCGGGCCTGCAGTTTATCGCATTGCCCCATGCCGATGCGACCCTGCGCGACACCGAACGTGACATCCGCGCGCTGGCCGCCCGCTTTCCGGGTTATGTGTTTTTGGGGGCGGCCCCGCGCTATGACGGGCAAGATCAGGCGCGGTTTCAGCGCTTGGCACAGATGGCGCACCGTACAGCCGCCCCCATGGTTGCGGTGGGCGATGTGCTGATGCACCACGCGCGGCGCAGGCAAGTGGCCGATGTGTTGACCTGTATGCGCGAACATCTGACGATTGACCAGATCGGTACCCGCGCCCTGCCCAATGCGGAACGGCGGTTGAAATCAGCCCCCGAAATGGCCCGGTTGTTTCGCGCCCATCCCGCCGCTCTGCGCCGCAGCCTAGAGGTGGCGGCACGCTGCAACTTTGATCTGTCGGAACTGTCCTATGAATACCCAGACGAGGCGACAGACAATGAAACCCCCCAAGACCGCTTGGCCCGGCTGGCCGAAGAAGGGCTGCATCGCCGCTATCCGGGCGGCATATCAGACCGGGTGAGGGGCCTTGCGGTCAAGGAACTGGCCATGGTGGCCAAACTGGGCTTTGCCGCCTATTTCCTGACCGTGCATGACATCGTGCAATTCGCCAGATCGCGCGGGATTTTGTGCCAAGGCCGCGGGTCAGCCGCCAATTCCATTTTGTGCTTTGCGCTGGGCATCACCGATGTCGGCCCCGAAACCATCACCATGGTGTTTGAACGGTTCATGTCCGAATACCGGGGTGAACCCCCCGACATCGACGTCGATTTCGAACATGAACGGCGCGAAGAGGTGATCCAGCACATCTATGCCAAATATGGCCGCCACCGCGCCGGGCTATGCGCAACAGTGATCCATTTTCGCACTCGCGCCGCCATCCGCGAGGTGGGCAAGGTGATGGGGCTAAGTCAGGACGTCACCTCGGCCCTGTCGGGGCAGATCTGGGGCCATTCGCACGGTCCCAGCGATAACAAACGTCTGGGTGAATTGGGTCTGGCGCAGGGTGACAGGCGGCTGACCCAAACCGTGCGCCTGATCAGTGAAATCATCGGCTTTCCGCGCCACCTAAGCCAGCATGTCGGCGGGTTCATCATCACGCGCGGACGGCTGGATGAGATGTGCCCGATTGAAAACGCCGCGATGGACGACCGCACCACCATCGAATGGGACAAGGATGATATCGACGCCTTGGGCATTTTGAAGATCGACATCCTTAGCCTTGGCATGCTGACCTGCATTCGCAAATGCTTTGATCTGATCGCTGAAAATGGTGGGCCTGCCCTGTCGATTGCTACCGTACCGCAGGCGGATGCGGCCACCTATGACATGTTGTGTCAGGCCGATGCCATCGGGGTGTTTCAGGTTGAAAGCCGCGCGCAGATGAATTTCCTGCCCCGGATGAAGCCCCGGGTTTTCTATGATCTGGTGATAGAGGTGGCCATCGTGCGCCCCGGTCCCATTCAGGGCGGCATGGTGCATCCCTATATCAACCGCCGTCAGGGCAAAGAGGCGGTCAGCTTTCCGTCCAAGGCGCTGGAGGAGGTGTTGGGCAAAACCATGGGCGTGCCGCTGTTTCAGGAACAGGCAATGCAGATCGCCGTGGTCGCGGCAGGCTTTTCCCCCGAAGAGGCCGACCGTTTGCGCAGATCCC
>JAAFIJ010000307.1 GCA_013298675.1 Rhodobacterales bacterium
CTGAACGTTCTGACTGGCGAAACCGGGGCGGGGAAATCCATTTTGCTCGACGCTTTGGGCTTTGTCCTAGGCTGGCGGGGCAGGGCGGAACTGGTGCGTGCGGGGGCAACCCAAGGCGAGGTCACAGCCGTGTTTGATCTGTCAGAAGATCATCCCGCACGGGCTGTTCTGGCGGCAATTGACATATCCATCGAGGATGAGTTGATCCTGCGCCGGATCAATATGGTGGATGGTCGCAAGCAAGCCTTTGTCAATGATCGCCGCGTCTCAGGAGAGGTGCTGCGTGATTTGTCCGAGCATCTGGTGGAATTGCACGGCCAGCACGATGATCGGGGTTTGCTAAACCCGCGTGGGCACAGGGTGTTGCTGGACAGCTATGCTGGGGTGGACCCTTCTGCTGCAAGGCTTGCGTGGCGCAAACGCACTGCCGCGCGTGAGGCATTAAGTATGGCCGAGGCGGCTTTGGCGCGCGCAGCACAAGACGACGAGTTCTTGCGCCATGCCGTGGCTGAATTTGACAAGCTTGATCCCAAGCCCGGCGAAGAGGCAGCCCTTGATACCCGGCGTCGCTTGATGCAAGGCGCGGAAAAGATCCGCACAGATATTCTGCGCGCAAGTTCCGCCTTGTCGAATGATGCGGCCGAAGGGGCGATGCGGGACGCTCAACGCTGGTTGGAAGGCGCGTCTGACCGTGCCGAAGGTCGTCTTGAACCGGCCTTGGCGGCGCTGGGTCGGTCGTTGGTCGAACTGGAAGAGGCGCAATCACTGGTTGACGATTGCCTGCGCGCGTTGGATTTCAACCCACATGAATTGGACCAACTGGAAGAGCGGCTGTTTGCTATTCGCGCCTTGGCGCGCAAGCATGGGCAACCCCCAGACGCGCTGGAAAGCTTTGCCGAAACGTTGCGCGCGCGGCTGACGGCGATTGACGGTGGCGCCAACGAAATCGCCAAGTTGCAAAAGGAACTTGTGCAGGCCGATGCGGCATATTCGCGTGAGGCGGCCGCGTTGCGCACTGCGCGAACCAAAGCGGCAAAGGCATTGGATGTCGCGATGGCCGCCGAACTTGCGCCCCTTAAGATGGAGCGCGCAGTGTTTCGAACCGAACTCTCTGACGGAGAGCCTGGCCCCGAAGGCACTGATGCTGTCACCTTTTCCGTGGCCACAAACCCCGGTGCACCGTCTGGCCCCTTGAACAAGATCGCGTCGGGGGGGGAACTGTCGCGGTTCCTTCTGGCGTTGAAGGTGTGCCTAACGGGTGGCGCTGCGGGGCTGACGCTGATATTTGATGAAATTGACCGTGGGGTTGGCGGCGCTACCGCCGATGCGGTGGGGCGCAGGTTAAAATCGTTGGCTGATAAGGTTCAGGTTTTGGTGGTGACTCACAGCCCGCAAGTGGCAGCGCTGGGTGGCCACCATTGGCGGGTTGAAAAACGCAGCAAGGGCCAACAGACTTTGACCACCGTTTTGGGTCTAGACGTGGAGGCACGGGTCGAAGAAATCGCCCGCATGTTGGCCGGCGATACGGTCACAGACGCCGCAAGGGCCGCCGCCAAATCGCTGCTGGGTGCTTAAGCTTTAGGCGATCCGCGCCATTTCGGAGGCCAAATCGCCATAGCCGGTGAACCGCCGTTCATAGGCAAGCCCCAAACGCGCGGCACAATCCATCGCCTTGGCATCCAAGGCCGCGTCGTTGGTTTGCGCTTGATAGACCAGTTTGGTGTAATTGCCAAAGTACATGTCACGCAATTCGGGGTGCCGGTCTAATCCCATTGGACGCCACACAAAGGCATCAAACTGCCGCACCAGAAAATCTGTCAGATAAAACGCCGTAAACTCTGTCTCGGCGCGCTCTGCGAAAACCGCGTTGCCCTCAAAAAACGAATAGCAATGCGGGCCGGGCACCATTTCGACCCCCAATTCCGCACAGCGCGCCTGCAACAGCCCGCCTGTCCCGCAATCGGCATAAAGCACAAAGAGGGTGTCGTAGGCGTCGCGGTTTTTGTGAACACAGTCGGTGACCGCTTGGGTAATCTTTTCGGGGTAAAGGTGCAAATTCGCGGGCAGGCATTGCAGATCCATATGATCCCAGCCGTTTTGACGCTTGATCGCCAAAACCTCGTGTGCCAGCGCGCCGCAAGCGATCAACAGGATGCGGCCCTGATGTGTGGCCTCCATCCCCTGAAGGGTCAGGGTTTGGTCATCGGGAATCAGCGCCACAATATCGCGCGAAGTGTCGCTGCGGCACCCAAGGCTGCCAGACCCATCAAGCCCATTGGCAAACCAGACGCTTGTGCGCCAAGCACCGTCAGACCAGCGGCGACGATCACAAATCCAAGTAAAGCAAGAAACGTAGGAAGTGGCATCGGTTTCTCCTCTCCCTTTCAACTTGGTGCCAATTGCTTGGTATTCCAAGGGGGGAAATGAAAAATGCCCGGACAAACCGCCGGGCATTTTACAAGACTACTGTCGCTTAGACGCCAAGGGCGTTGTGCTTGCGCTGAATATACTGCTTGGCTGTTTCCACGGCCACGGCGGCATCACGGCAATAAGCATCTGCGCCGATCGCTTTGCTGAACTCTTCGTTCAGCGGTGCGCCGCCGACGAGAATGATATAATCCTCGCGCATGCCCTTTTCCTTCATCGTGTCGATCACGACTTTCATATACGGCATGGTGGTGGTTAGCAGAGCAGACATGCCTAGGATATCGGGCTTTTCGGTTTCCAACGCTTCGAGGTATTTCTCGACAGAGTTGTTGATGCCAAGGTCGCGCACTTCAAAGCCCGCGCCTTCCATCATCATGCCGACAAGGTTTTTGCCGATATCGTGGATGTCGCCTTTTACTGTGCCGATCACCATTTTGCCCATACGGGGTGCGCCTGTGGCGATCAACAAAGGCTTGAGGATGTGCATCCCCGCCTTCATCGCGTTGGCGGCAAGCAAAACCTCTGGCACGAACAGGATGCCGTCGCGGAAGTCGGCACCAACGATGGTCATACCTGCCACAAGCGCCTTGGTCAGCGTGTCATAAGGTGTCCATCCGCGTGAAATCAAGATGTTCACGCCGTCTTCAATTTCTTCCTTCAGACCATCATAAAGGTCGTCATGCATCTGCAGGACAAGTTCATCATCGGAAAGTTCGGAAAGGATGATTTCTTCTTCGTCGGCCATTTGTAAGCTCCTGCTGCAGTTCTGTCTTCAATGAGGCCAAAGGCAAATAGCCACTTTTCGGATTGCGACATACGCCATTCTAAAGACGACAGCGCGCAAGGACAATTGGCAAAGTGACTTCACTTTGTTCGCGTATTGTTCTAGTTTCGCATCCGTATCCATAGGAACGCACCTAAATGGCCATTCAACGCATCAAGGCAAGGGGGG
>JAAFIJ010000308.1 GCA_013298675.1 Rhodobacterales bacterium
GGCCAATGCGTCAGGTCCGCGGCGCGTGCAGGTTGGGGGCGCGCGGGATGCCTTGTTGGGCGTGCGGTTTGTCGACGGGGCGGGGACGATCATCAAGAACGGCGGGCGTGTGATGAAAAATGTCACCGGTTATGATCTGGTCAAGCTGGTGGCGGGGTCGCACGGAGTTTTGGGAGTTTTGAGTGAAGTGAGCCTGAAGGTGCAGGCGGTTCCTGAGGCTGAGGCGAGTTTGCTGCTGAGTGTGGAAGAGAGTGCCGTTGCGGTGGGAGTGATGTCGCGGGCTTTGGGGTCACCTTATGATGTGTCGGGGGCGGGCCACATTGCGATTGGCGCGCGCCGGCAGACGCTGATGCGGGTGGAAGGGATGGCGGGGTCGGTGCGCTACCGGATTGGAGCATTACAAGACATGTTCGGCGGCGAAGTGATTGACGCCAGCGAGAGTGCGCATCTGTGGCGCGAGATCCGGGATGTGTTGCCATTTGCCGCGGAGCCGGGGGCCGTCTGGCGGGTTGGCGTGAAGCCGACGACTGCGGCGAGCATAGCAGGCAGTGGTCCTGCGGTTTATGATTGGGGTGGGGGGCTGTTGTGGTTGCTTTTGCCTGACACCGTTGCCGCAGGGCAGGCGTTGCGCGACCGGGTTGGGGCATTGGGTGGGCACGCGACGATGATGCGCGGACAGGCGGACATAGCGGCGTTTCAGCCTGAACGGGCCGCTGTGGCGGCACTTAGCGCAGGATTGCGCGCCAAGTTTGACCCACGCGGCATTTTCAATCGGGGGATGACGAGCTGATGCAAACGCATTTTTCGCCAGAGCAGTTAAGCGACCCAAGGCTGGCTGAGGCCAACAAGATTTTGCGCAGCTGTGTGCATTGCGGGTTTTGTACGGCAACCTGTCCCACTTATCAGGTTCTGGGTGACGAGTTGGACAGCCCGCGCGGTCGCATTTACCTGATCAAAGAGATGTTGGAGACCGGACGGCCAGCAGACGAACGCACGGTGCGCCATATTGATCGGTGTTTGTCGTGCCTTGCCTGTGTTAGCACATGTCCGTCGGGCGTGGACTATATGCATCTGATGGATCAGGCGCGGGTGTATGTGGAAAAGACCTATCATCGGCCGCTTATGGACCGTGTTTTGCGAAGCGCGCTGGCGCGGATTTTGCCCTATCCAATGCGGTTTCGCACGGCACTGTTGGGTGCAAAACTGATGCGGCCCTTTGGGCGGTTTTTGCCGGACGCGCGGCTGCGCGCCATGATTGCGATGGCACCGCGTCAGATCCCACCTGTGAGCCGCAACGATGATCCGCAGAGCTTTGCCGCGCAGGGTGTGCCAAGGATGCGGGTGGCCTTGATGACGGGCTGCGCCCAAAAGGCGCTGAACACCGACATCAACGACGCCACTTTGCGGCTTTTGGTGCGGTTGGGGTGCGAGGTTGTGGTGCCACGCGACATGGGTTGTTGCGGGGCGTTGACCCATCACATGGGGCGCGAGGCCGAGAGTCTTTCCCATGCAGCGCGCAACATTGCGGCCTTTATGGCCGAAAAGCGCGGCGCGGGGTTGGATGCGATTGTGATCAACACCTCTGGCTGCGGCACGACGGTCAAGGATTACAAGCATATGTTTGCAAGGGATGATCAGACCCGCGACGATGCTTTGGTTGTTTCAACCCTGGCCATGGACATCAGTGAGGTTCTGACAAAGCTTGGGTTGCCAAAAGGCGCGACCAAAGGGCTGCGTGTGGCGTATCACGCGGCCTGTTCCTTGCAGCACGGGCAACAGATCAAATCCGCGCCAAAGGATTTGCTGAAGCAGGTGGGGTTTGAGGTGTTGGAACCCGCGGATCCGCATCTGTGCTGTGGCTCTGCGGGGACGTACAATCTGCTTCAGCCAGAGATTTCACAGCAACTGCGCGCGCGCAAGGTGGCGACACTGCAGGCACGCAATCCCGATGTGATTGCCGCTGGAAACATCGGTTGCATGATGCAAATCGGCGCGGGTATCAAGGTGCCCGTTGTCCATACCGTGGAATTGCTGGATTGGGCCACAGGTGGGCCAAAACCGCCTGCGCTATGCGCAACAGGGGCTTGACGGGTGGGTCAACGGCGTCACAGTTGTGCCAAAGTCTCGGGGTAGGGTCTTTCGAGATTTTGGGGGTGTCGATGCGGTCCATTCTTGTCTGTCTACTGCTTGCGTTTGCATCGCAGGTGTCCGCGCAAGAAAGCGCGCTGGTGTCGCTGGAAACCGGAGACTCGGTGCGAGAATGGCAGGCTGTCGGGCGGTTGAACCTTGGCGACCGAGGGTTTTGTACGGGGACCTTGATCGCCCCGCAATTGGTGCTGACGGCGGCACATTGTTTGTTCGATAAAGAAACAAGTGCAG
Source organism: Rhodobacterales bacterium (assembly GCA_013298675.1). Taxonomy (GTDB): domain Bacteria; phylum Pseudomonadota; class Alphaproteobacteria; order Rhodobacterales; family Rhodobacteraceae; genus JAAFU01. The sequence continues at coordinate 2,380 of JAAFIJ010000308.1, forward strand.
CATATCCCGTTGATTCAATTCTATTTCTTGCCGGATTGCGCAATGGGCGGGCCGAAGCCTATCGCAATGTGCGCAAGGCAATTGCCCATCCAGACTATGTGTATTCAGGAGCCGACAGCTTGGCGCGGGTGCCAAATGATCTGGCCATTCTAGAGCTGGATCAACCCATTCAAATGTCGTCTATCACGCCGTTTGAAACCGGCAGACCGCCGTTGATTGGTGACCAGGTCGAAGTGGTTTCCTATGCCAAAGATCGGGCCGAAGTACCATCTTTGCAAGAAAGCTGCCATGTTTTGGATCAATCAAATGACGCGCTGGTGTTGTCATGCGACGTGGATTTTGGAGCCTCTGGTGCGCCGATTTTCGCCTTGCGAGACGGGTCTTTGAAAATCGTCTCGGTCGTCTCTGCGAAGGCAGAAGTGGAGGGCAAACGGGTGGCGCTGGGCACGGCGATCGTTGGGCCCCTGGCGGATCTGATGGCAGAGTTGGACCGACAAAGCGTGGCTCCGCGCGCGTCAAGCGGCAATGTGAAATTCATAGCGGGCGGCGGCGGTGGCGGGGCCAAGTTCGTCAAGCCTTGATCTGCGCTGCCCCTTGAAAGGTGCGAAATTACCCCCAGATATGGGGTGTCCAAGGGTGCCGTATTCGGGCCCAAGGGCATAAACCCAACCGCCTTGCCCTGATGGGAAGGCTTTGCATCGCTTGAAAGAGGATGACATGCGTACACTTGATTTTGCCCCGCTTTACCGTGCCACAGTCGGTTTTGACCGCATTGCTGATTTGATGGACCGCGCGCTGACCGCTGATGTGGCCCAGCCCACCTATCCCCCTTATAACATCGAAAAGACCGCGCAGGATGCCTACCGTATTTCGGTTGCCGTGGCTGGGTTTGACTCGGGTGAGTTGAACGTCGAGGTCAAGGACGGTTCCCTCTACGTCACCGCCCGCAAATCGCAAGAGCCG
>JAAFIJ010000309.1 GCA_013298675.1 Rhodobacterales bacterium
CGCGGATCATTTGTTCAACCAGATCAACGCCGGTGATCAATTCGGTTACAGGATGTTCAACCTGCAAACGGGTGTTCATTTCCAAGAAATAGAAATTGCGGCTGCCATCGACGATGAATTCAACGGTGCCTGCCGAGGTATAACCTACCGCTTGCGCCAGCGCGCAGGCCTGTGCGCCCATGGCAGCACGGGTCGCCTGATCGAGAAATGGCGACGGGGCCTCTTCGATAACCTTTTGGTTGCGCCGCTGGATAGAGCATTCGCGTTCGTGCAGATACACGCAGTTGCCGTGTTTGTCGGCCAGAACCTGAATTTCGATGTGCCGGGGCTGTGTCACGAATTTCTCAATGAAAATTCGGTCGTCGCCAAAACTGGCCGCCGCTTCATTCTTGGATGATTGAAACCCTTCGCGCGCCTCGGCATCATTCCACGCGATGCGCATGCCTTTGCCGCCGCCGCCAGCACTTGCTTTGATCATCACCGGATAGCCGATCTGACCCGCGATTTTCACTGCATGCTCTGCATCATCAATCAGGCCCATATGACCCGGAACGGTGGAAACGCCGGCAGCCATCGCCAGCTTTTTCGAAGTGATCTTATCGCCCATCGCCTCTATCGCCGGAGAGGGGGGGCCAATGAAGACCACGCCCGCCGCTTCTAGGGCTGCGGCAAAGTTCATGTTTTCAGACAAGAAACCGTAACCCGGATGCACAGCCTCTGCGCCCGATGCCTTGATCGCAGCCATGATCTTGTCGATCACGATGTAAGACTGCGCTGCTGGCGAGGGTCCGATATGAATCGCTTCATCCGCCATTTTGACATGCAGCGCATTGCGGTCTGCATCAGAGTAGACCGCGACGGTCTTTATCCCCATCTTTTGCGCGGTCTTGATGACACGGCAGGCGATTTCGCCCCGATTGGCGATCAGGATCTTCTTAAACATGGCTGTCTCTCTCTGAAAAACAAAAGGCAGATCGCCTGCCGCGCGGCGATGAAATCAAAATGGCCACCCGCGCAGACTGCGCGAATGGCCATTGGGTCATTGGATAGGTTCGCTGCGTGCGTGACGCAGCGATAAGATCAGTAACGTGGGCGGCAAACACCAACGTCATCGCAGACGGTGCCCGCAAGGCCGCCAATAAGCGCGCCCGTAAGGACGTTGCCATTGGTGACATCTGCCAACAATCCACCAGCGGCGGCACCCGTAAGGCCGCGCGCGACGTCGTTGTTGATGCAGCCAGACAAGCCAAGGGCCGCAAAGCTGAGAAGGATAAGGGATTTACGCATGATAGGTCGCCTCTGATTTTGTTATTGATTGAGGTCGATTCTATCAAATTCTGCTGCATTTGAAAGGCAAAACTGTGCAAGCGCATGCGCCAAGCGCCAAAGCGCCGTCGCAGCGCTGGAACCTTCGGGCTGCAGATAAAAAAGAAGGGCCTGACCCGCAAGGGGCCAGGCCAAGGTAAAGGGAAAGGGTAACAGGTTTGCATCGAATCGCTGCAAGGCGCAGCGGTCCTTCGCGCCTTGATACTGTCGCAAAATCCTTTGAGAACGGCAAAGCGCAATTTTGTCGCAGGCAACAACTGCGCCAATTTTTGCCGTTTCAACAAAGGCTTAAGCGGAAACATGCCTAGTCCTCATCCTCGTCATCACCCCAGTCATCAAAGACCATTGGTTCGGCGCCTTCGGCGAAAATCGCAGGGAAGGACACTTGGGCGCGGCGCAGGTCGATGCGCAAAAGTGCGTCATATGATGCAGCATCAAACGGGTCTTCTGCCGCGACAACTTCGCGGCCGAACAGCCACGAAAGCCGCCCGGCATCCAGGTTTCCACGTTCAAAAACCTCTTCGCCGAACTGCGCCCATAGGGCCGCCATAAATCCCTCATCCGCTTTGCGGTCCGCGGATTTGCGGTCCTTAAAGCGTTCACGTTTGATCAACGTGCTCGCGCCCTCTTTTTTGTTGGCGCGACGGATGACGAATTGAAAATCTGTCCCAGGTAGACGCCCTGGAAAGCCACGGTGCTTTAGCATGTGGCACCCTCCTTTTGGAAATGCCGCGTGCAGCATAGAAAAAGGGCGGGTGTGGGCACAAAGGCCCGCAGCACCCGCCCCAAAAACTTACTTGTACTTGCCGGTGTAGGTAGGCTCAACCGTAACGGCTGGCTCATCGACATAGACAACTTCTTCTGGTGCTGGCTTGGCGCAGGCGGACACAAATGCTGCCATTGCAAGGGCCAAAAGGGTGAATTTTGTGCTCGACATCCTCGACTCCTATTTTTTTGGGGGGCTGTGCATTGCGCCAACCCCCAGACTGATCGTAAGGCCAATTTTTTTGGTCCTTGATTAAGAATACCGGACAACAGTGCCAAAAGACACGCAATTTTGCCCAAAGCTGGGGGCTGTTGCCTTCCTACATCAGCACGGGCTGCATTGCGGGCCAAGAATACCATATCTGGTGGGCGCATCAAAATGCCTCCCAAATACAGGCACCATCTTCGATGCGGTACGCTTCAAAAAACTGTGTTGCCGCTTCATCTGACTGACCAAATTCGACCGCGCGGTCAGAAAGTGAGATGATAACCTGACCATTTGACACATTAAGCGCGCTAAGTTTGGTCAGGGCAAAGTCCTGGCAAAGCGCCAACATATCGCCGCTTGCCAATTCAAAATCCACCGATCCGCCGTCCCGCGCAATCGACGGAGCGAGAAAGCGAAAGCGCGTGGCAGGCCCCGTCGGACCAGGCGCATTCAGCACAACATCGAGTGCCGTGACCTCTTGCCCCGATGGAACCGTCAGGGTCTCAGGCTCTAGCGCTAAAATTTGCACAGCCGGTGCGTCAGTCATCACGTCCCCAATTGGTCAATGCATTGGTTAAAATTAAATCCAGCAACTCTTATAGCGGGATATTGTCGTGCTTTTTCCATGGGTTCGTCAGCTTTTTGCCGCGCAACGACGCAAAAGCCCGCGCAACACGGCGACGGGTAGAGTGCGGCATGATAACCTCGTCGATAAAGCCCTTTTCGGCCGCCACAAACGGGTTGGCAAAGCGGGCTTCGTACTCTTTGGTCAAGCGTACAATTTCATCCGCAGGCTTGCCCCGGTGGATGATTTCAGTCGCCCCTTTGGCCCCCATCACCGCAATCTCGGCTGTGGGCCACGCATAGTTGAAATCACCGCGCAGATGCTTGGAGGCCATCACATCATAGGCCCCGCCATAGGCCTTGCGGGTGATGACGGTCACTTTTGGAACTGTCGCTTCACCGTATGCAAACAGCAACTTCGCCCCGTGTTTGATGACGCCGCCCAGTTCTTGCGCCACGCCCGGCAAAAAG
>JAAFIJ010000031.1 GCA_013298675.1 Rhodobacterales bacterium
GCGCGTTTGGTGATTTGCGCCGGGCCGAGGCGCGGCTGGAACGGGCCTCGGTTGCGTTCATCGGCCTTTTGAACACCCCGTTCGACGAATGGGGCCTGACCGCCGCTGAACATGACGTCGCCCTGTTGGCTATCAAGGGGTTGACCGTGCAAGACATCGCCCGCCTGCGCGAAACCAGCGACGGCACCGTCAAGGCTCAGACGGCGGCAATTTATCGAAAGGCGTGCGTGTTGGGGCGGCCGCAGTTGCTCAGCCTGTTCATCGAGGACCTGATGGGCGACGAGCGCAGCCAAGCCCTGCGGATGCTTCACGCAAAATCATCGGCGTGAGTGGCGCAGATCTGCGCGACTCTGGCCTCGGCAAACCCGCTTTTTGCCCACCGACCGAAAAGGGCTGGTCAACGGGTATTGGTCTCGTCTTGAGCTGTCTTTTGATTTGGCGCTGATTTGGCGAATCCTCGATCAATGCCCGACTTCAGACGACGCTTCGCTACGGCTCTACTATCGCGGCGTCATGATGCATGAGTTGGCAGACCACGACCTTGCTGTACCAAACACTTGTGGCGAGTGACGCGCGCCCTTGCATGGACAAGCGTTTGTCTAGGTCGCAACCTGTGGCAACTTTTGCCGGGTACCCTGCCCTGCACGCAAGCCAAACTCGGTCATTGGAACCATGCAGCCAAATGTTCCCGCCTGCTTCGCCATGGACTACCGGGCGTGCAAACACTGCCAAGCAGTACAGCCCGCGACCTTGACCAAAACAGGTGTCATTTCGCCGTGCGACGCTGGTCACACCGTGCGTAGTTTGGGCTGCACTAAAGGCGATGTTTCGCGCTTTGGAATTGATCCCCCAGCTGTGCGCCGCCGCAGCTGGCGCCACTTTGGCATGACCTTGCTGGAAGTGGCGCGGCAACGGCGCATAAGAGATGGTTTTGAACGTCTCTCGTGCGGCGGCAAAGTGGTCTGGGCGCAGCTAGATGCGGGCTATGGCGAAGCCAAAGACTGCACTAGATTGAAAGGCAGTCTACTCCTTTCACAAAGGCCGAAGGAATCATGACCCAATCCGACAAAGCCAGATCGTTCAAATCCCTCCACCTCAAAGGCACCCCGCTGGTCCTTTATAACATCTGGGATGCGGGCAGCGCCAAAACTGTCGCCAGCGCAGGTGCAAAAGCCATCGCCACTGGCAGCTGGTCGGTCGCAGCTGCCCAAGGCTACCCCGATGGGCAGGCGATCCCTATGGAGTTTGCGCTTCAAATCGTTCAGCGTATCACGCAAGCCGTCGACGTCCCGGTAACGGTGGATTTTGAAGGCGGCTATACGACCGACCCCGTGGACCTTACCGTGCATGTGGAAAGGCTGATTGCAGCAGGTGCGATTGGGCTAAACCTTGAAGATCAAGTGGTCGGCGGAGTCGGCCTGCATTCCATTGCAGATCAAACCGCCCGCCTGCGAGCCGTGCGCTCTGCAGCCCTAAACTCTGGCATTCAAGTGTTCTTGAACGCACGGACCGATCTCTTTTTGAAAGCCAATGCCGCAGACCACGCCATGTTGATGGATGAAACCCTTGCCCGCGCCGCAGCCTATGCCAATGCCGGTTCTGATGGATTTTTCGTGCCCGGACTGACTGACCTTACCCTGATCCGCCAGCTTGCCGCAAAAATCACCCTTCCGCTGAATGCGATGATGGTGGGTGAACTTACGTCCGAAGCCTTGGCATCGGCGGGGGTGGCGCGCATCAGCTATGGACCCGGTCCTTACCGACGCGCTCAAGAAGATTTGTCGCGCCGCTGCGGTTTGCTTTCGTAAGGGTGCGGCGCATCAGGAACATGCACGCTTTGCCCTAACTTGATCATCGTAAGACGCATTCCGCGCGCCGGTTTGCGTCTTTTCGATGCTGAAGTGCCGACCAGTTTCCCTGCGCGGCCCCCCTACCCGGCCATCGCCTCGCTGTGATAGGTAATGCGCCCGCCCGCCACGGTCAGGGCAATCGCCGTCTTGCCCAAATGACCGGGTGCAATCGCCTCAATATCCCCATCTATCAACACCAGATCTGCAGCAAGGCCCGGCACCAAACGTCCGGTCAGGTTTTCCATATGCGCGGCCCAAGCCCCTCCGGCGGTATAGGCATACAAGGACTGCATCAGATCCAGGCGTTCATCATCCGCACCGTCATAGGGCACACGGGTCAGGGCGGCTTGCAAACCCCGCATCACCGACACATCTGTTACCGGCCAATCACTGGCATAGGCCACCCTCGCGCCGTGATCGACAAGGGTTTTCCAAAGATACGCGTCGCGCCAACGGCTGGGATCAAAGACTGTGTCCATCGTCCCCATTGGGAAATCCATAGCCCCCGGAGGGTGCGGTGGCTGCAGGCTGGCGGTGATGCCCAAGGCACCTAGGCGTGGAACATCGGCGCGGGCAATCAGCTCTATATGCTCAATGCGGTGGCGCGCATCGAGGCGACCATTGGCCAGTCGTGCCGCCTCGTAGCCGTCAATTGTCGTGCGCACTGCGCCGTCGCCAATGGCATGCACCGCGATTTGCAGGCCGCGTCGATCAATCTCAATACAAATGTCCTTGAACCGCGCGGGCGCGAACAACGGTTCGCCGGTAATGTCCGTCCCCGGATAGGGGTCAAGCATATAGGCAGTCCGGCTGTCGACCACCCCGTCCATAAACATTTTGACAAAGCCAGAGGTCACCCAGTCGCTGGTATATTCGGCCGTCATGGCCGAAGCACGGTCCAGTTCTGACAGGTCCATATGGGGTTTGAAATGGAACGGCACTTTGACGCGTGCGGTCAGAGTACCCTCTTGGTCCATCTCGTGCAGCAGTTGGCAGGTATAGCGGTTGCCGTCCATGTTCACCATCGACGTGATGCCATGCGCCGCGCAATGCGCCAATCCGGCAGCGATCTTGCGTTTGTCTGCGGCACGTTGCGCCGCGTCGGGCCAAGGGGACGGCTCACCGCCCGTAGCAATTCCCAGCTGCAAATGCGACTCGCCACCAAGGGCGAGGACAGACGAAAACGCTTCAAACTCACGCAACTCTCCGGTCGCGGTGCCATCTGTGCCCATGACCACTTCATGCCCATGTGGCATTTGGGCACCGTGCAACAGACCTGCAGCGGTCAGTGCAGCGGTATTGGCCCAAACCGTGTGATGGTCCGGGGCCATCATCGCGATGGGCCGGTCGGCGATAACCCGGTCAAGGTCATGGCGTGTCACCGGATGTTGCAGAATTTCGTAGGCTGCCCCCTGCGCCATCAAAAGCGCGTTTTGGGGATTCTTTTTGGCATAGTCTGCGAATGCTGCGCTAAGGTCATCAAAGCCGTACACGCCACCGATTTGCAGTTGCTCCAGCTCCACCCCACCCAGCACCAGATGCAAATGACTTTCCACGAATCCGGGCAGCAGACTGCGTCCTTGGGCATCGATTACTTTGGTCGCCGGAGTCGCAAGCGCTGCGATATCAGTGTCGGTGCCAACCGCCACGATTTTACCCGCATCGATGGCAACGGCCTGCGCTCGAGGCTGGGCCGGGTCCATAGTCAGAACTTTGGCATTCGTAACAATCAAATCCATTTGGGCTGTTCTTTCTTGTAACTTTTGCTTGAATTTCAAACATGCGGCGCGCCTTAGAGTCAAGCGGCCGCGACCCGCTCTGCCATGACGCAGAGCATTTCGAACATGAGTGAGACCCCCAACCATGCCGTGCCGCCGCTGGGATCAAACGGAGGGGACACTTCGACCAGATCTGCGCCCACAATATTCAGCCCGCGCAAACCACGCGCAACTTGAAGCGCTTGCCAACTGTTGGGACCGCCCACTTCGGGTGTTCCTGTGCCGGGTGCAAAGGTCGGATCGACGAAATCGATGTCATAGGTGACGTATGTCGCGGCTTGCCCGACAATCTCGCGCGCTTCGGCCATAACGTCGTCTGCGCCCCGTGCGTGGAAATCGGCGATCGGGATGATGCGGATGCCATTTGCTGCAGCGAAATCCCAGTCCTCGCGCCCATAAGCGGTGCCTCGAATACCGATCAGGACATAGCGTTTGGGGTCCAACAGACCCTCTTCCACTGCGCGGCGAAAGGGGGTGCCATGATTATAGCGCGAGTTGCCAAAATAGACATCATTCAGGTCGGTGTGGCTGTCGAATTGTATCATCGCCAGCGGGCGATCCTTGGCCAAGGCGCGCAAAATGGGCAAGGTGCAAAGATGATCGCCCCCACCGGTCAGCGGCACAATACCGGCTGCATGAACGCGCGTGTAAAATGCCTCCATCCGGGCAAGGCTGTCCATCAGATCGCCGGGGTTCGGGGCGACATCCCCCAGATCAGCGCAATGCGCGAGCTCAAAGGGTGCGACCCACGTGGCCCCATTCTGCGCGCGAATCATCGTGGACAGGTCGCGCAGTTGGCGCGGACCATGCCGCGGGCCGGGACGGTTGGTCGTGCCGCCATCCCAAGGCGCGCCGATCAGCCCGATTTCAACCTGATCAAACCGGGGATGATCAAAAGGGACATGCGGCAAGCGCATAAAGGTGGGAATGCCCGCGAATCGCGGCAAATCAAAACCCGAAACTGGACGGAAAAACTCACCGTTTTGATTATCTTTCATAGCGCGGCCCTGTCGATGCATCGATTTTTTGGTGCAGTTGATCAAATACTCACAGACTTGTCAGTAGGTTCCTGCCTGCATTTGACTTATCCCTGACAGGTGGGCTTGACCCGCCCCCCCGCTTGAGTGCTTATCGCGCAACTTCGCCAAGGAACCAAGCCATGTTTTCCAAAACCGACACCCCTACCACCGCCCCGCAGCGTGTCGCCTCTGGCGATGCCCGCTCGGTTATTTCCTCGGATCTGAAAATCGTCGGTGACATCACGTCAACCGGGTCGGTCGAAATCCACGGTGAGGTCGAAGGTGCCGTGAATGCGCGCACCTTGATGATAGGGGCAGAAGGCCGCTTGAACGGGCAGATCACTGCCGAGACGCTTGATGTGCGCGGCACGGTCGACGGGCATATCGCTGCCGGAGTTTTCACCTTGCGGTCGGCATCCGTTGTGACGGCCGATGTCAATTATGTCAGCGTTGTGATTGAAAGCGGCGCGCAGATTGATGGCCACTTGACCCGGATCAAAGGCTAACCCCCTGATCGCCGGTTAACTTGCACCCCCAAGCTGGGGCGAATGCTTGGCGCTAAACCTGCGACATAAATCAAAGGAAGGCTGCGATGTCAGACTTAATTTTGATGCGTGAGGATCGGGACCATATCGCCACGCTGACCTTGAATAGCCCGGCGAATTTTAACGCTTTGTCTGATGCGATGCTGTTGGCCTTATCGGTCGAAATCGCCAAACTTGCCAAGCAACGCCATATTCGGGTTGTCGTGTTGCGGGCTGCGGGCAAAGCGTTTTGCGCAGGCCATGATCTAAAAGAAATGCAAGCCGCCCGTGCCGCTGCAGACAAAGGGCGGGCCTATTTCCAATCTCTTTTCGCCACCTGTTCTGCCGTGATGCAATCTCTGCAAGCTTTGCCGCAACCGGTCATCGCCGAAGTGCAAGGCATCGCCACAGCGGCGGGTTGCCAGCTTGTTGCGTCTTGCGATCTGGTGGTCGCGGCACAAGGTGCGCGGTTCGGGGTGAACGGCGTCAACATAGGCCTGTTTTGTGCGACACCGATGGTGGCGTTAACGCGCAAGATCGCGCCCGCTGCCGCGTTTGAATTGCTGATGACGGGTGGGTTTATCGATGCTGGGCGCGCTCAAGCACTTGGGTTGGTCAACCAAGTTGTCGCGGCCGAGGATTTGACCGAAGAAACCGGCAAGTTGGCCGAAACCATTGCCGCCAAGCTGGCCAAAGCTGCCTTTTACCCGCAGCTGTCGATGTCGCTAGCTGACGCCTATGCCTATGCCGGCGAAGTCATGGTTGACAATATGCTGAACCCCGACACGGACGAAGGGATCAACGCCTTTTTGGCCAAACGTAAACCGGGATGGCGACCAGACTAGCCGCGTGCTTGACCGCCACGCCGAGACATAAGCCATAGCCCGATGGCCAGTCCAATCGCGGCCATCACAAAACAGCTGATGTAGACCGTGACCGGGCCCCCAAAGTGTAAGAGTGCAGCGCCAAAGCTGGGTGCGGCAGCGGTTGCAAGGATGGGCGCTACAGCGATGCCGCCGGAAATGGCGCCAAATCCGTGCCTGCCCAAAAGGTCTGCCACCAACATCGGCCGCAAGATTGACAACAACCCCGCCCCTGCTCCTTGCAGCACTGCAACGCCGAAAACCAAAACGGGTGCAAACCCCGCAAGCATCAGCACAACACTTGCCATCACGATGCAGCCAAGCGACCACAAAGTTGCGGCGACATTGCCGACGCGCGCACCGTTGGTCAGCAGGATCAACCGCGACACAACCTGACTAGGCCCAATACTTGCCGCAGCGATGGTCGCCATCCCGGCGCTGGCACCGCGATCTTCAAACAGTAGCAAGACATAGGTTAGCAGAATGCCATGGTTCAACCAAATCAAAGCGCACATCGCCGACAGGGCCCAAAACTCCGCCCGCTTCATCGCGTTGCGCAGCGCGCCATCTGCGGGAAGCGAGCGGTTGCTGCCCGCAGGTGCCAGTCGCCGCAGCGCGCGCACACCATAAGCATTGACGGACACCGCCCCCACCAAGATGATCGCCCCAAACACCACAAGCGCGTTTTGTCCCCCCAACGCGCGGCCCAAAACGTCACCAAACGGAAAGGCAAAAGTTCCCGCGAACCCGGCCACCAAGGTCACGCGGGTGATTGCATTGCGCGCACTGTCGCCCAAGCGTCGGGTCAGGAACGCAAAACAGGTTTCATAAAGGCAACAGGCCTGCGCCACCCCCAAAAGGGACCAAACCCCAAGCCATGCGGCGGGCGTGTGCACGAACCCCAACCCAGCCACACAAAACGCCGACAGGACGGTGCCCCAGATCAACATCTCGCCACCGTAACCCCGGTCAACAATGCGCCCGGTGAACGGGGTCAGGACCGCCATGACCAGAAACCCCAGGGTCGGTCCAAGTGCCAAAAGCGCCGTGCTCCACCCGGTTTGCACCTGCAAGTCGGGCAACAATGCGGGAAAGGCATAATACACCCCGGCATAAGTCAGGGTTTGGCCAATGGCCAGCAACCAGACTGCACGGCTTTCGGGCCCTGACGTCACAGTGCGTAAGCGTCGCCAAACTTCTGTTCTAAATAATCCAACAATGGCCCCTCGCTCGGCTCTGTGCCGCAGGCGTGCGTGATGGTGTCGCGGGGGGTGCGCAGACCGCCGTGGCGTTGCACGTTTTCGCGCAACCAGCCTGCTGCCCCCGACGTATCGCCCTGCGCCAAGGCCGCATCAAGGCCAGGTACTGCTGCACGCATCGCCTTGTTCAGACAACCCGCATAGACATTTCCCAATGTATAGGTGGGGAAATAACCGAACAAACCGCAAGACCAATGCACATCTTGCAACATTCCGTGGCTTGGCCGGTCGACGGCCACTCCAAAATCGGCAAGGAAGCGGTCGTTCCAAGCGGCCTCTAGATCGTCAACAGCCAAATCGCCACGGATCAACGCGCGTTCCAGATCAAAGCGCATCATGATGTGCAGGTTGTAATGCACTTCGTCGGCCTCTGTGCGGATAAAGCCTGGTTGAACGCGATTGATGGATCGGTAGAAGTCTTCGGCAGTTGCGGTGCCAAAATCGCCAAACTGCGCTTGCATCCGGGCAAAAAGATGCTGGGCAAAGGCGCGGCTGCGGCCGATTTGGTTTTCATAAATCCGGCTTTGGCTTTCATGCACGCCCATCGATACGCCGTGGCCCAACGGGGTAAAAGCATATGCGGGATCAATAGCCAGTTCATAGCTGGAATGGCCCACCTCATGGATGGTGGAATAAATGCAATTGAAGGGATCCCGCTCGACCACACGCGTGGTGATCCGGCTGTCGGTGTTGCCGCCCGAACTGAACGGATGCACCGCAAGATCCAGCCGCCCGCGCGACCAGTCATAGCCAAAGTCTGAGGCCACGTCGCGTGCCAGCACCAACTGAGCGGCCTGAGGAAAATGGCCCGAAACTGCCGCCGGCATCGGGCATGCCAAAACCTTTTCACGCAAGGCCACCAAGCGCGGGCGCATCCGCCCGAACATCTCGCCCAGCGTGTCTGCGGTAGCCCCCGGTTCGTAATCGTCAATCAGTGCATCATAGAGATCGCCGCCAATTGCCAGAAACGCCGCTTCTTCACGTTTTAATGCAATCACCTGTTTCAGAGTTGGCAGAAAGGCTTCGACATCCTCGGCCTCGCGCGCGCGTGCCCAAACACGCTGGGCGGTAGAGGTCAAACGCGCCAAGGCTTCGGCCAAATCGACCGGCACTTTGGTGGCCCGGGTATAGCTGCGGCGGATATGGTGCAAGGCCGCTCGGCCTGCGTCATCCGGCGCCTCTGCCTTAGCAAGCCAGTTGGCGTGGCGCGGGTCGGTGCGGCGGGCATGCAACATGCCCTCCATTGCAGCCATTTCTTCAGCCCGCTGTTCGGCAGCCGTCTCGGGCATCATGGTTTCCTGGTCCCAACCCAACCGTTCGGCCACAGCGCCCAACGCCTCGGTTTGGCGGTTGAAAGCCATGAGTTCTGCAAAAGCGGTCATGCCGTTCCCTTTCTGATAGAGCCCGCAATCGGGTAAATGGCCAAGTGACGCGCCCGGATGATCAAGACCCACAGCAGCACCGCCCCCAATTGATGGGTGATCGCCACATGTGGTTGCGCCGCACTTAGCGCGGTGAAAATACCCAAGGTCATTTGCACGACAGCCATCGCCATCACGAGATGAAACGCCGTGCGTGTGGCCGGATGGGTCGATTTGCGCCCTTTGATCCATGCGTAGACCACAAAGGCGAACAGCACATAACCCGTCATGCGGTGCATAAACTGCACCAAACCGGGGTTTTCAAAGAACGCCGCCCAAAGCGGTCGACCCGGCACATAGAACGCATCGGCAGGAAAGAATTGACCGTTCATATCCGGCCAGGTTGGAAAGCCGCGCCCCGCATCGATGCCCGCAACCAGCGCGCCCATCAGAATTTGCAAAAAGGTCAGATGCATCAAGCCGGTGGCAATCGCCTTTAGCCGCGTATCAGAGGACCTGCGGGCAACCAGTAAATCTGCCTCGGTCCGTCCGAGCAAAAAGATGTACCAAGCGCACAGGCCCAAAATCACAAAGGCAAGCCCCAGATGCGTGGCCAACCGGTAAGATGCGACATCAACCATATCCGCCTTTAGGCCAGAGCTGACCATCCACCACCCGATTGCCCCTTGCAGACCGCCCAACGCGCCCAAAATCAACAGGCGTGGCGTCCAGCCGGTGGGGATTTTTCTGGCCAGCAGGAAACCCGCGAACCCGACCGCCCAAACAAGGCCAATCACCCGGCCAAGTTGTCTGTGTCCCCATTCCCACCAGTATATCGTCTTAAAAGCATCGATCGTCATGCCCTTGTTTTGCAGTTGGTATTCCGGGCTGGCTTGATACTTGGCAAACTCCGATGCCCAAGTCGCGTCATCCATCGGTGGCAGCGCCCCCATCAGGGGCCGCCATTCCGTGATCGACAGGCCAGAGTCGGTCAACCGGGTCAACCCGCCGACGGCAATCATCACGGCAACCAGCATAAAGATCAGGACCAGCCACAGTTTGATCGCACCCCGCGCACCTTGCGGCCGCGCATCAATTGCGCCGGCCACAGGTGACGCCTGCGTGACGACACCGCTTTGAACATCTTCAAAAATGCTGCGCTTGACGGCCATTTTTCGCCCCTTGTTGTGCTGTGCAAACCTTAAGCCGAGCTTGCCGCACCTTCAAGGGTGAGACCCGCCTAAGGGTCCCAATGTCGCAGGTTAGGGGAAAGTGGGCTTGGGACAATTAGGCTGCGCGGTACTACCAATTGTGCCCGCGCAGAACGAAGCAGGGACGCAGAGCGGGCAAGTCTGCTGCAGATGCATGACCCAGTTACTTTGGAAATCGCAAGAACTGACCTTTTTCTAGGAGTATCCGGGCGTCCTGCTTCGGCGGACAAGATCGCACGACTCACACCTTACTTCCACCACCATGAGTAGAGCCATTGCAAGGCATCTCTGCCAGTCTGGCCCATTTCAGGGTGACGTCGAAGGGTCTCGTCGGCGGCATATGCTGCGTTTTGCAAAAGATCACTAGATGTCCAATCCGGCGCGACTGCCGCAAGCTCTGTCACTATTTTCTTAAGCAGTGTTGTCACATCATCTGCGTCACATTGATCTATAATAGCGATAACCGGCGCGTCATCTAACACTGGGAGGAGATTCCCGCGGCCAACATAAATTTCAATGAGAGTTCCCAAATCATACTTCAATTTTGGTTACCAGTTGCTTGGGTCGACAGCGAACGTTTTGAGAACGTTGTAAATCACCTATTGGGTTAGAGTTTGTAGCTAGAGTCGATGTGAAGCGCCCGCTCGCTTACTCTTTCAATTGTCCAAATTTTGCAGACCATCAACGTCGTCACTTTATTGCTAAGACTTCCAGTATTCATAGAAACAGTGGCGCAAATAGAAAACCCGGAAATATCAACATACTAGGTCGATCATCTGTAACCAATCTAGTGTCAAAGATATTATAGAGTTGAATTACAGTCACACCTTCCACATCTATGGGTGCTCCGTAACCTATCATGTCTGACCTTTCAATTGTCACTTCAAATCGGAATGCACATGAGTCTTCAAAATATTCAATTTTAACTGAGTCAGGGTGATTTGGGTCGAGTTGTTCACGGATCTTTTCGGACGTGTTTTTGTCGAGTTCCTTATTACAAGCCTTCGCCGCAATTGATCGAACATCTTCTTCCAAGGTAATCTTTAAATCGTCTGTAGGAATGAGGATTTTAGCCGTTGCCAAAACAGCGATCAGCAAAGAGCAATGCTTTGATAGATTTGCATTTGACGGCCACTTTTCGCCCCTTGTTGTGCTGGGCAAACCTTAAGCGCAGGGCGGCGCCGCTTCATGGGCGGGTGGTCTGATTTCACTGCAACAGCTTGACCTGCAATCCCGAAAAGGTTGCCCTACTCCCCCTGGTGCTTAAGCCGATAGGCGATTTGGCGCAGCATTCCGTGAAAGGTTTGCACCTCTGCCCGGGTCAGGTTCAACCGAGACCACATGTTGCGCATATTGGCGCGCATCCCTGCGGCCTTGGTGGGGGGATAGAAGAACCCTGCCGCCTCCAGCCGCTCTTCATAGTGATCGGCCAGTCGTTCGACCTCGATTTTCTCGGCAAAGTCGGTGCGGGCCAGTTCCATGATCTCTGGCGCGATGACCTCGGTCTGACGGCGCCATTCATACCCCATCAGCAAGGCACATTGCGCAAGGTTGAGGGATGGAAACTCTGGGTTCACTGGTACTGTCACGATCGCGTTGGCCTGCACGATGTCGTCGTTCTCTAGTCCCGCCCGCTCGGGACCAAACAGCACGGCGACCTTCTTGCCCTCGCCAATCAACGCGCGGGCCATTTCCATCGCACGTTCTGGCGTCACGATGGGTTTGACCAATTCGCGGCCACGCGCGGTGGTCGCGAAAACGTAATCGCAATCGGCAATTGCGGTTTGCACGCTTGGGAAAAGGCCTGCCTGATCCAAAACCCGCCCGGCCCCGCTTGCCATCGCTACTGCCTTGGAATTCGGCCAACCATCGCGCGGATCAACGATGCGCATCCGTTCCAGCCCAAAATTCAACATGGCGCGCGCCGTGGCCCCGATGTTTTCGCCCATTTGCGGGCGGACAAGAACAAAAACCGGAGGGATCATCTTTACACCTATAGGATCGGGCATCCGGCCTGATACGCCACAGTGCGCGCCCTGACAAGTAAAGCGCCGCAAAGGGGCAAACGACACGCCTGCTCTACACCACCAATAGCCATTCGCAAAAGAACAGGCTAAAGGAACAAAAGCCTGACTGATGGAGCCCGCCAATGTCTGACACCGAACGCCCACAAATCACCCTGATCACACCGCCAGCGTTTGATTTGGAGGTGTTTCCGGATGTCTTGGCCAAGATGCTCGACAGTGTAGATATCGCGTGCGTGCGCCTATCGCTTGCGTCAAAAGATCAAGACCTTGTCGCGCGCGCGGCGGATGCCTGTCGGATGGTGTCGCACGCTCGCGACGTGGCAATTGTGATCGACAACCATGTTTTGTTGGTAGAGCGCTTAGGGCTAGACGGTGTGCATCTGACAGACGGCGCCCGTGCTGTGCGCGCCATCCGCAAAGACCTTGGGGCCGATGCCATCATCGGGTCGTATTGTGGTATCACCCGCCATGAGGGGATGAACGCCGCCGAAGCGGGTGCCGATTACGTGGCCTTTGGCCCGATAGGCGAAACACCGTTAGGGCGCGGCGAACAAGTGGATTTCGATCTGTTCGACTGGTGGTCCAAGGTGATCGAAATCCCGGTGATTGCAGAAGGCGCTTTGACGGTCGAGCTGATTGAAAAATTCGGCCCCGTTGCCGATTTCTTTGGTATCGGCGAAGAGATTTGGTCAAACGACGACCCGGTTGCTGCGCTAAAGACTCTGATCGCGCCACTGGGCTAACCGCCAAGGGCCCTCGGTCTATGCGGAAACGCTTGTGGCCTGGGTATGGCCCGCCCGCACGACCTCTTCGCAATAAGTCGCCAAAGCTTTGCGGTCCGCAAAGGCATCCACCGGCACTTCGGGGTGAAAAATCACTTCGACCCAACCATGCTGGCGTGCGGCCAATGTGTGCAGCAAATGCGGTGCAAATTCCATATTGCCCCACCAACCGTAAAAGCGCGGATCTTGGCCTGCCGGGGCATGGTAGATCACCGTAACGGGTTGAATGTGCAGAATTTGCTCCAGCCCGTGGGTATAGAATGCCTGAAACAGCGTTGATTTGAACGGCAACACCCGAATAGCATCGGTGCTTGTCCCTTCGGGAAAGAACATCAGCCGATGGCCCGACCGCAGGCGCGTCTCAAACACCGCTTGTTGTTTTTTCGCTTCGCTGCTTTTGCGCGCGATAAAAACAGTTCCTGTGGCACGCGCCAGCCAGCCGATCCCTGCCCAACGCTCCACCTCGGACTTGGCGACGAAATAGATCCGCTGTGCGGCATTCAGGGCGAAGATATCAAGCCATGACGAATGATTGGCAACGATCGCCCCCCGGTGCGCCATTGGCGTTCCTCTGACCACCAGTTGTAGGCGCAAGATGACAAAGGCCGATTTGCAGACGAACTGGGTGATATAGGGGGTAAAGGGGCGATTTTGGCCGAACAGCGGCGCCTCGATCAACCGCGCCAGCAACAAGATCGCCAAACCGGTATAAGTGACCGCGCCAAGCAGGCCCCCTTTAATGGTAATCCGCACCCAAGCCATTGGCCCAAGCGGCGGCAGATCTATCGGAACATCACGCCAATCGGTCATTCAGGCGCGCCCAACTTTGCGTGTGTAGAAATCGCGGTGGCGTTCGCTCATCCGAACGGTGTCCACCACCAAACAGACGTCGGTGGTGTTAAAAGCATGGTCCACCCAAGCCCCCTCACCGACATATCCACCAAGTCGCAGATAGGCTTTGATCAAGGCAGGTGTGGCGGCCATTGCCGCGCGACGGTCCAACTGATCTGGCGTAAGTAGGTCACATGCAATGCGCTCGGGGCCTTTTGCATGCACCCGCAAGGCAGGCGGCGCCAGATGGTGGTGATGCAGATAGGCCAGTGATTGCCGCAACGCCGCGACATCCGTGCCATGAAAAGAAGCCGCGCCGAACAGGACTTCGATCTGCCGTTCGATCACATATTCGGCCAAGCCATTCCACAAGTGAAACATCGCCGCTCCGCCACGATAGTCTGGATGCACGCAAGAGCGGCCCAATTCCAGCAGCTTGCGCCCCGAGGATTTGAGCACAGAAAGATCAAATTCCGCCTCTGAATAGAACCCGCCCGCAATCAGCGCCTTGTCAGAAGTGAGCAATCGATAAACCCCAACCACGTCTTGCAAAACATCAGCATCGCGTCTGGTGTCGATCAACAAAAGATGGTCAAAATGGGCATCATATCGGTCTTGTTCCAACTGGGCCGCATGATCAATGCCGGGGCCGACAGCCCCCATTTCCTGCACAAAAACCTGATAACGAAGATGCTGAGCCGCCCGCAAATCGCGTGCGTCCACCGCCAACCTTAGCACGAAATTCGTCGCATCAGACATCATGGCCAGTTTCGTTTTTCCTTAAGATGTCTGGGTATTACGGCAAATAAGGAACTTCTTCAATTTGCTTGCCCTTGGCTGGTGCAGATGTCAACAATACGCAATCTATGGTTGATTTACCCGCCGTTAACCAATTTAGAGCTAACGTGAGAAATCTGGAACGAGGGTCACTTGTTTGGTGTCGATCACGACTTTTCCACTATGTTCAAAATTCACCGTCACTTTGCCGTTTGCGTTGGATTGGACTTGCCCCAAGCCCCAGTCCGGTGCGGACGGATGTCTGACCAACATACCGGGTTCTAGATTTGACGACATCTGTGCTCCTTGCTTAAAGGCCCTGCAATGACTGAAAGAACTGATCTGTCTGCACTTGTCAGCTCCCGCATCTGTCACGACCTTATCAGCCCGATTGGGGCGATCGGCAATGGGGTTGAATTGCTGGTAATGGATGCGAGCACCACCAGCCCCGAGATGGAACTGATCAGCGACAGCGTCTCGAATGCCAACGCCCGCATCAGGTTTTTCCGGGTTGCGTTCGGAACCGCGTCGCCGGATGCACG
>JAAFIJ010000310.1 GCA_013298675.1 Rhodobacterales bacterium
GACCAGTGTTTCGCCTTTGGACTTGAGCAAATCAGAGGGACATAAATTTGATTACGGTCATGCGCTGATAGTTTCGGGTGGACATGGTCAAGCCGGTGCGGCGCGCTTGTCGGCAAGGGCCGCGCTGAGGGTGGGGGCGGGGCTTGTGACACTTGCATCACCATTAACGGCTATGGTGGAAAATGCGGCACGCTTGGATGCCATTATGTTAAAACCCGTCGCGGATGCCGAAGCGTTGCGCGCTGTCCTGATGGATACGCGAATCAATGCGCTCTGTATTGGCCCCGGATTTGGTTTGGATACGAAAGCGGCTGATTTGCTTGGTGTGGCCTTGTCGACAAAACGAACCATCCGCAGTTCGGGCGCGTCGCAACCTTTGTCGTTGGTTTTGGATGCAGACGCACTGACAATGATCTCGCGGGATGAGGGACTGTTTGCTTTGCTGCATTCGCGCTGTGTCGTCACGCCACATGCTGGCGAATTCGCACGATTGTTCCCGGACATTGCGAATAAGCTTACAGATTGCGGCGCAAACAGCCCAGCATATTCTAAGGTGGAGGCGACGCGTGCGGCGGCACTACGGGCGGGATGTACGGTTCTGTTTAAAGGGGCTGATACCGTCATTTCTGCGCCAGACGGCAGGTGTGTGATCAATTCCGCAGCCTATGATCGAGCGGCGCCTTGGTTGGCAACTGCTGGTTCGGGCGATGTTCTTGCGGGATTGATTACAGGGCTTATGGCCCGGGGGCAAAACCCTTTGTCAGCGGCGTCTAATGCCGCGTGGTTACATGTCGCGTGTGCTGTGGCCTTCGGGCCGGGGTTAATTGCCGAAGACTTGCCAGAGGAACTGCCAAAGGTATTTCGAAATTTGGGGGTAAAGTAGCAGACACACGCCTAAAGCGATGCATTGATCTTAGACGGCAACGCTGGCTTTTTGGCAGGCAATTTCCAAACCGGCGGCATAGATCACCACTTCCTCGTCAAAGCGTAGCGAGAATAGGCGCACGTGACCCATCACCTCATGGCGGATGTATTCACCGTCAACCAAACGTGAAGCGGGGATTAATGCCGTTGGCGTGCCGCACAGCGCCTTTGCGCGCCAGTCGCGGACAAAAATGTTCTGGCTTGGCGCGACGATCAAATCTTCAGACGGGCGGTCGATACCCAGCGTGTCATGCGCGACACGTATGACACGGGCGTTTTCGACAACTGTAATTTCAATCGACGCCAACCGGCGCGCGCCAGACCGTGTGATGATCCGGTCACCGGGTGTAAGGTATTCAACAGGAACCGCACCGTCCAACGACATCACCGACGTTCCCATCGCAATGCCGTGCGTTTGGGCGATTCCGCCTTGCTTGATTGGTGTGTCAAAGGTCGGGACGGCTGCGCGTGCCATGCAGTATTCCTTGCAAAAATCTTGCTCCACTCCTTTTTTCGCGAAAATATGTCAATAATGGGTTACCTGCACGCTATAATTGTGGTGAATTCAGCTGCACAAAGATTACTTTTTCCTCTCGCTTCCTTCGCGGGCCTTTGTTAGAAGGGCGCGGATTTGCAAGACGTGGCTGACCGTGCCCTGTGTGCGGGCGGCTTTGTTTTGGTAATATGCGGGTATGGCGAAATTGGCAGACGCACCAGATTTAGGTTCTGGCGCCGCAAGGCGTGGGGGTTCAAGTCCCTCTACCCGCACCAAAGTTTGAAGAGAAGGACGGACACATGCAGGTCACCGAGACCCTTAAGGACGGCTTGAAGCGCGGCTACACCATCACGGTGACGGCGGCTGAACTTGAAGCCAAAGTGCAGGAAAAACTGATCGAGGCGCAGCCTGAGGTCGAGATTAAGGGTTTCCGCAAGGGCAAGGTGCCGCTGGCGATCCTGAAAAAGCAATTCGGTCAGCGGATGATCGGCGATGCGATGCAGGACGCCATTGATGGCGCGATGAAGGACCATTTTGACAAATCGGGCGACCGTCCAGCGATGCAGCCAGATGTCAAAATGGTTGACGGTGAAAACTGGAAAGAAGGTCAGGATGTCGTGGTCGAGATGGCCTACGAATGCCTGCCGCCGATTCCAGAGTTTGATGCCGCCAAGATCAAGCTGGACCGCCTGAACGTCAAAGCTGACGAGGCATCGGTCGACGACGCACTTAAAAATCTTGCCTCGACCGCACAGTCGTTCGAAGACAAGAAAAAAGGCGCCAAGGCCAAAGACGGTGATCAGGTTGTCATCGACTTCAAAGGCTCGGTTGATGGTGAGTTGTTTGAGGGCGGAACTGGTGACGACTACCCGCTGGTTTTGGGATCAAACTCGTTCATTCCAGGCTTTGAAGCGCAGCTTGTTGGCGCGGCAGTCGGTGATGAAGTGTCTGTCAATGTGACCTTCCCAGAGGCTTACGGTGCAGCGCATCTGGCTGGAAAAGCAGCGGTTTTTGCCTGCACGATCAAAGGCCTGAAAAAAGCTGTTCCGTCGGAAATCGATGATGAGCTGGCCAAGAAGTACGGCGCCGAAGATTTGGCGGCGTTGAAGGGACAAATCTCGGAACGTTTGGAAGCCGAATACAAGGGCGCAGCCCGCGCTGTTTTGAAGCGCTCTCTGTTGGATCAACTGGACAAGATGGTCAAGTTCGACCTGCCGTCCGCTTTGGTAGAAGCCGAAGCAGGCCAGATCGCACATCAGCTGTGGCACGAAGAGCACCCAGAAGTGCACGATCACAATCATGGATCGGTTGAGACCACTGAAGAGCACAAAACCTTGGCCGAGCGCCGCGTGCGCTTGGGTCTGGTTTTGGCCGAGGTTGGCCGCAAAGCCGAAATCACTGTGACCGATGCCGAAATGACCCAGGCAGTTTTGGCCCAAGCGCGCCAGTATCCCGGCCAAGAACGCGCCTATTTCGACTTTGTCCAGAAGAACCAGCAAGTTCAGCAACAGTTGCGCGCGCCGATTTTTGAAGACAAAGTTGTGGATCACATCGTTGCTGGGGCAAAAGTCACCGAAAAAGACGTGACCAAAGAAGCACTTCAAAAGGCTGTTGAAGCCTTGGACGAGATGTAATCTGTCGAAAGACCCAGAAAATGGGGCCGTCCTTCGGGGCGGCCTTTTCTATTTGGCCCAAGCTGTGGGTCACCGCCAGAGGGAACGCAGATGTCGAATTTTCTGACCGATTTGCCCGTTGAGGGCATTGAAGAATGCCTGCGCCGGTCCCCGGGGCATGAGATCAATACCGGCAAGTTTGATGGTCCTGAATCCTCGGCTGCCTTGGTGGCCAATGCCTTTGGCTACTTTTTGAACCGCGCCAAACAACTGCCGCCCCTACCAGGT
>JAAFIJ010000311.1 GCA_013298675.1 Rhodobacterales bacterium
GCCAAGGCCACCTGCCATCGCAGCAATTAACGATCAGAATATTCCAAAGGCGTGCCGCCAGCGCATCTGGTCTGCAACAAAGAATCACTGGAAATGCATGTTCATCTATGCGTAACTTTGTTTACTGCCGGGAAATGAATTAAACCACCTCGCTGCGCCATCGGCGAAAAGATCTCAGGACAATCAAACAGGGGGAACTATGCTGAAATATCTGAATACGACACTTAGCGCCGCTGCGTGTTGATTTCCACTGAGAACTGACCCATTCGGGCGCATAATTTCCATTGAGATTTGACCCATGTGACCCTTCCCCCAAGGCTGCGCGCGGCGGGGGGCAATGGAGTGATCAACATGGGATTTTTGAACATCATCAGACGCATGTCGTTGCGGGAGAAGCTGCCGATCCGGGAGATCGTGCGGCGGACTGGTCTTTCGCGGAACACTGTCAGGAGGTATCTGGCTGCGGACATGGTGGAGCCGAAGTTTGCCACTCCGGACCGACCGAGCAAACTTGATCCGTTTGCCGAGAAGCTGGCCGGGTGGCTGAAGACGGAGGCCGGGAAGTCGCGCAAGCAGCGGCGGACGGCAAAGCAGCTGCATGCGGATTTGGTGATATTGGGCTTCACGGGTTCCTACGGCCGGGTTGCGGCATTTGCGCGTGACTGGCGGGCGGATCGGCAGCAGGAAAGCCAGACGACGGGGCGGGGGACCTTCGTGCCTCTGACCTTTCGCCCGGGTGAGGCATTCCAGTTCGACTGGAGTGAGGACTTTGCGGTGCTGGGCGGGGAGCGCACCAAGCTGCAGGTGGCACACATCAAGCTGTCGCACAGCCGAGCTTTTCTGGTCCGGGCCTACCTTCTGCAGACCCATGAGATGCTGTTCGATGCTCATTGGCACGGGTTCCGCGTTTTGGGCGGCATCCCTGAGCGCGGCATCTACGACAATATGAAGACGGCGGTGGACCGGGTCGGCCGCGGCAAGGAACGGCAGGTCAACGCCCGGTTCCTTGCCATGACAAACCACTATGTCTTCGAGCCGGTGTTCTGCAATCCGGCCTCAGGTTGGGAGAAGGGGCAAGTCGAGAAGAACGTTCAGGATTCTCGCCATCGCCTCTGGCAACCGATGCCGAGCTTTCCCGATCTGGCGGCGCTGAACGCCTGGCTGGAGCAACGATGCGTGGAGTTGTGGCGAGATATCCCGCATGGCGCCCAGCCCGGCACCATTGCCGGGGTCTGGGCGGAAGAACGGGCGGCCCTGATGGCGTTGCCGACCGCCTTTGACGGCTTTGTCGAGCAAACCAAGCGCGTCTCGCCGACCTGCCTGATCAGCTTTGATCGCAATCGTTACAGCGTTCCGGCGTCATTCGCGAACCGGCCGATCAGCCTGCGCATCTACCCCGAGCGGATTGTCGTGGCTGCCGAGGGCAAGATCCTGTGCGAGCATGAACGCCTGATCCAGCGCGGTCACCATCTGCCAGCACGAACCATCTATGACTGGCGGCACTATCTGGCCGTCATCCAGCGCAAGCCCGGTGCCCTGCGCAATGGTGCGCCCTTTGTGGAATTACCCAAAGCCTTCAGGCTCTTGCAGGACCAGATGCTGCGTAAGCCGGGTGGCGACCGCGAGATGGTCGACATCCTGGCCCTCGTGCTGCATCACGACGAACAGGCCGTGCTGGTGGCGGTCGAGATGGCACTGGAAGCCGGCGTGCCGACCAAGACCCATATCCTGAACCTGCTTCACCGCCTGATCGATGGCAAAACAACCGGCGGGCCGGACATCGACACCCCGCAGGCCTTGATCCTGCACCACGAACCAAAGGCCAATGTTGATCGCTACGACGGCTTACGTGCCCAGATCGCCGGAGGCCGTCATGCGTCATGATCCCGCGAGCGCCGCAATCGTGATTATGCTTAGGAGCCTCAAGATGTTTGGCATGGCTCAGGCCGTCACCGACCTGACGGAACAGGGCGCACCTGCCTTTGAGTCCGCTGTGCCGATGCTGTCGCAACTCCTCAAGTCCGAATTGGCCGAACGAGAGGTCCGCTCCATCGCCTATCACATCAAGGCCGCCCGCTTCCCGGCCTACAAGGACCTGTCGGGCTTCGACTTTGCTGCCAGCGAGGTGGGCGAGGCCACCGTCCGGACCCTGCACCGCTGCGAGTTCCTGGACGGTGCCCAGAACGTGGTCCTGATCGGCGGCCCGGGCACCGGCAAAACCCATGTCGCGACCGCCCTCGGCATCCAGGCCATCGAGCATCATCGCCGCAAGGTCCGCTTCTTCTCCACCATCGAACTGGTCAACGCCCTCGAACAGGAAAAGACCAAGGGCAAGGCCGGACAGATCGCCGAAGGACTGACCAAGCTCGACATGGTGATCCTCGACGAGCTCGGCTACCTGCCGTTCAGCGCCTCCGGCGGGGCGCTGCTGTTCCATCTCCTCAGCAAACTTTACGAGCGCACCAGCGTCGTAATCACCACCAACCTCAGCTTCAGCGAATGGGCCACGGTGTTCGGCGACGCCAAGATGACCACAGCCCTGCTGGACCGCCTCACCCACCGCTGTCACATTCTGGAAACCGGAAACGACAGCTTCCGCTTCAAGGCCAGCTCAGCCGCAGCGACCGGCAAAAAGACGGAGGTCAAACATGCCTTGACCCCAGCTTGACCCCCGGAACATAACCAACAGGCGGGTCAATTCTCGATGGAAAACCCGGGTCAGTTCTGCGTGGAAATCAACAACAATGGCCGTCAACCGCGTGCCGGCGGTGACCACGGAATTCTGGCTGATCAAGCTGATGGCGGTCACGATGGGTGAGACGGCAGCCGACTATCTGGCCGTCAACCTGGGTCTGGGCCTGACGACCACATCCTTGCTGATGACGGCGATCCTGATTGTCGCGCTGGTGCTGCAATTCGGGCAGAAACGCTATGTGCCGTGGTCGTACTGGCTGGCGGTTGTGCTGATCAGCATTGTGGGAACGCTGGTGACCGACAATCTGGTGGACAATTTCGGCGTGTCGCTGATCACCACGACGGTGCTGTTCACGATGGCGCTGGCCGCCACCTTTGCCATCTGGTTCGCCTCGGAGCGGACCTTGTCGATCCACGCGATCTTTACCACCAAGCGCGAGGCCTATTACTGGTTGGCGATCCTGTTCACATTCGCCTTGGGTACGGCGGCGGGAGATCTGGTGGCCGAGGTTTTCGGGCTTGGATATCTGGCCACTGGCGTCCTGTTCGGAATGATCATCGCCTCGTTGACGTTTGGATATTTCTTTCTGGGCCTGGATCCGATCCTGGGGTTCTG
>JAAFIJ010000312.1 GCA_013298675.1 Rhodobacterales bacterium
GGCAAAACCGGGATCAACACCGCGCAAGGGAAAAACCTTGTCGGGGCCTTTCACCAACCAAGTCTGGTTTTGGCGGATATTGACGTGCTAGACACCCTGCCACGAAGAGACTTTCTGGCGGGTTACGGCGAAGTCGTTAAGTATGGGCTGCTGGGCGATGCGCAGTTTTTTGACTGGCTTGAAACACACGGTCCGTCTTTGGTGACAGGTGACAAGGCGCGACGGCAATATGCGGTCACCAAATCAGTTCAGATGAAAGCCGGAATTGTCAGCCGCGATGAAACCGAACAAGGGGAACGGGCGCTGTTGAACCTTGGCCATACATTTTGTCATGCTTTGGAAAAAGCGACGGGCTATTCAGACAGATTGGTGCACGGCGAGGGCGTAGCAATCGGCTGCGCTTTGGCGTTTGAGCTTTCTCAGCGTCTGGGACACCTGTCGCAAGAGGTCCCAAGTCGGGTTCGTGCCCATTTGCGCGCCATGGGGACCAAGGTTGATTTGTCCGATATTCCGGGCGAATTGCCCACTGCGGATGCGCTGTTGTCGCTGATGGAACAAGACAAGAAGGTGGTCGACGGGAAACTGCGCTTTATTCTGGCGCGTGGAATAGGGCAGGCATTTGTCGCCGATGATGTCCCTGCCTCTGTTGTGCGTCAGTTGTTAAGTGATGCTTTGGCGCAGCGAGGTCGCTAAGATGTGGGGCAACCGGACGTGACACAGGTTTCTAGCGGCATGGACCGTTGGATTTCCGCCTTTCTTGACGCACAGGCCGCAGAGCTGGGTGCCGCGCGCAACACGCGTTTGGCCTATGGCCGCGATTTGATCGATTTCGCCGGGTGGTTGAAGGAGCGCGGGAGTGACTTTGCCACAGCCAGCCGTGAAGATGTCGAAAGCTATCTGATTTTTTGCGACGCGCAGGGCCTTTCAAAAGCAACGCGCGCGCGGCGGCTTTCGTCGATACGCCAGATATTTCGGTTCGCACATGAGGAAGGCTGGCGTGATGACCACCCTGCCCTGCGGATCAAAGGTCCCGGCGCTGTGCAGCGATTGCCCAAATCACTGGGTCTGCCGCAGGTCGAGCTGTTGCTTGACGCTGCTGCTCGAACAGGTCGGACACCCGGTGAAAAGTTGCGCAACAAGGCGTTGATGGAGCTGTTGTACGCAACCGGAATGCGGGTGAGTGAGTTGGTAACACTGCCGCTTGCGGCGGTACGGGGCAACCCCAAAATGATTTTGGTAAAGGGTAAGGGCGACAAAGAGCGCATGGTGCCGATGTCGCCCCCCGCGCGCGCGGCAACGCAGCTTTGGCTGGTGCACAGAGATGCCGAAGAAGACAAGCTGCGCAAAGCAGGCAAACCTGCGTCCAGGTTCTTGTTCCCAGGGCCGGGTGTCGACGGACATCTGACTCGCCAGCATTTTTATTTGCTAATCAAAGACTTCGCACTTGAAGGCGGGGTTGATCCAAGCTTAGTCACCCCGCACACGCTGCGCCATGCTTTTGCGACACACTTGCTGGCCGGCGGGGCAGACTTGATGGTCATTCAAACCCTACTGGGCCATGCCGACGTGGCGACCACCGAAATTTATACCCATGTTTTGGATGACCAACTGAAGGATTTGGTTTTGAATCATCATCCGCTTGCGCGCAAGTCTTAAGGCGTTGCCAACGCGGCATGGGGCCTTGCG
This sequence comes from Rhodobacterales bacterium, assembly GCA_013298675.1. GTDB lineage: Bacteria > Pseudomonadota > Alphaproteobacteria > Rhodobacterales > Rhodobacteraceae > JAAFU01. Next base: position 1,687 of record JAAFIJ010000312.1, read on the forward strand.
CGCGGCTGTCCTTGCCCGCATGATAGGCCAATCCAAAAATCCGACGGAACCAGATGACCGCCCTTTTTCATGATCCAAGCTTTTGGCTGACCAGTTTTGCGATCGTTGTGCTGGTGTTGCTTTCAGCGTTCTTTTCTGTGGCAGAGACAGCGTTGACTGTGTCTTCGCAAGGAAAACTCAAGGCTCTGGCGGACAAAGGATCGCTCGGGGCCACCGCTGCGATCAACGCCACAAAAGACCATGAGCGGATGGTAAGTGCGGTTTCATTTGGCAATGCGATTGTCACAATTTTGGCGAGCGCGCTTGCAACTGCGTTACTGGTGCGCGTTTTTGGTGCCGGTGGTGTGATGATCGCAACTCTGACCCTAGGCATTTTTGTTTTGGTGTTTGCACAGGTTTTACCGAAAACAATCGCCGCTACCTATCCTGAAAGCTTTGCGACCATAGCAGGGCCGCTGGCGTTGATTGTGATGTGGATTTTGTCGCCTATCATCCGGCTGGTGCGGATGCTGGTGCAAATGGCTTTAGGATTGTTCGGGGTACAGGCGGATCCTGACCGCAAGATCCTTGCTTTGCAGGAAGAAATCGCTGGGGCAATATCGCTGGGCCATAGTGAGGGCGCGGTGGAAAAAGAGGCGCGCAATCGATTGCTTGGCGCGCTGGATTTGGGGCAACGGACGGTCGAAGAAATCATGCGTCATCGTCGTCAAATCGAAATGATTGACGCGGACAATAGCCCCGATGAAATCATCACCCAAGTCCTCGCCTCGGCGCACACGCGTTTGCCGATTTTTCGAGACAATGAGGAAAACATAATCGGCGTCATCCACGCCAAAGACTTGCTGCGAGAGGTGGACAGGCTGATGCGCGGCGAAGAAGCCCGCGCTGCCGGTTTGGCGGAATTGGACATCGTCAAAATCGCCATGAAGCCGTATTTCATTCCCGACTCTACACCTTTGGATGAACAAATGCGGGAATTTCTAAAGCGACGGACGCATTTTGCGTTGGTGGTAGATGAATACAGTGCTTTGCGCGGGCTTATCACCTTAGAGGATATTCTAGAAGAAATCGTCGGCGAGATCAGCGATGAGTTTGATCCGGTTTCGCGCGAAAACCTGTTGAAACCGGATGTGGATGGCAGTCTGAGCGTTGATGGCGCGATGACCATTCGCGACTTGAACCGGGCCACCGATTGGCGTTTGCCTGATGATGAGGCGAACACAATTGCCGGTCTGGTCATTCATGAGGCGCAGATGATCCCCGTTGAAGGCCAAGTGTTCAGTTTTCACGGTTTTCGATTCGAAGTCGTGCAACGGCGTGAAAATCGGGTCACGCGTTTAAAGATCAGGCCGCTCAACTAAAGACAAAAGCGGAAGCGCTTGTGGCACTTCCGCTTTTGAATAGCCTTGTGAATAGCCTGTGACGAAAGCGTTCAAATAATACTAAAGCTGTTCTCTAGCCCGGTCAGTGTCGTCAACCCGTTGACTTGCAAGGTATTGCCGCCGCCAAAGTCAAACACGACATTGCCGGCAATCACTTGGGCGAATTGAGCAACCACTTCGGCCTCGGTCAACAGGGCGGTACCCCAAAGCTTAGACCCGAAAAT
>JAAFIJ010000313.1 GCA_013298675.1 Rhodobacterales bacterium
TCGACAACGAGATTCAGGTCGCCGCCCTGAAAAACCACAAGTGGACCAACATCAAAGAACAAGTGGATATGATCGAGATGCCGTCCGGCAACCGGATCATCCTGTTGTCCGAAGGCCGCCTGTTGAACCTTGGCAACGCCACCGGTCACCCGTCGTTCGTCATGTCCGCGTCCTTTACCAACCAGGTTTTGGCGCAGATTGAACTGTGGTCAAAAGGCGAAAACTATGTGCCCGGCGTGTATATCCTGCCAAAAGAGCTGGATGAAAAAGTAGCCCGCCTGCACCTTAAGAAAATCGGCGTCAAATTGACAGAACTGCACAAAGACCAAGCCGCCTATATCGGCGTCAATGTCGCGGGCCCGTTCAAACCAGAGCATTACCGCTACTGAAGCCCTGTTTAAAACAAAGATGGAAAAGGCCCGGTCACTCCGGGCCTTCTTGCTGAAGGCCCAAGGGGGAAACACCGCCAACATTTCCCTTTGCCGAATTGTCAGCATGTCTTAGAGTTCGCCATGATTTTGGCCCACCCGCCAAAACAAGTTGATGAATTTTAAATGAATGAGGGAATTGGACATGGGCAAGAGAGACGAATTGATCGCCAAATACGCGGACGATCTGCAGAACAAATGCAAGATGAACCCCGACATGGACCTGCTGACCAAAGTCACCATTGGGTGCGGTCCGTCCATTTATGACAAAGACGCATCGACCGTCGCAGGCACTGATGCAAGCGAACTGGAAACCGTCAAGAACAACTTCTTGATGAAAAAGCTTGGCCTCGCTGACAGCCCAAAGCTGATGGAAGCGATCAACGCGACCCTCGACACCTATGGCCGTTCAGAGCGCAGCAAGTACCGCGCCGTGGTCTATTACATGCTGACCAAGCATTTCGGCAAAGAGTCGGTTTACAACAAGTAATCCAACGCACTGCGACAAAACAACGCCCGCAGCATTGCGGGCGTTGTTTTCATTTTGACGGATTTTTGCAATATATTCTAGTGAGTTAACGCTTGCCGGATGCCGCGACTTCGGGCATTCATAAGGCATAGGACAGTAAGTCCGGGACCTTTTCATACACGTGTGGTGCTCTGGGAGCGCGTGGGGTGGGGGGGTCCTGTAGGGGTGCAGGGCCCCCTTTTTCATTCAAAACAGGTTCAGAATAAGCCCGATGCTGGCGCAGCCAAAAGTTGCGTAACCGCTGTCGATCAAGGTCAGTTTCATTGGACGCATCGTGTAGGCATTGTTCAACAAAATCCAAGGTGAAATAAAGAACAACCCGACACCCAAACCAGCCACAAGCCCCGCGCCCGGCGTGGTCACACCAGATGTCGCAAAGACGTGGCGCATAAAGCCCGCGACAACCACCATACAAATCGCCGAATAGACAAAGGGCATCGGGCTGCCGTTGCCCATGGGTTTGCCGTTTGCGTCCATTGGGATACCAGCCGCTTGCATCCATGGCTTTGACAAAGACATGTACCAAACGGCCCCAAAAACCCACGAACCCGCAGCTGCCGCCAAGACATTAAGAACTTCCATCGCATCCTCCTTTGCATGACATGCGGCAACTATCGCCGCAAATTACCAGTTTCCAAAGGGATTTATGGCGCTATCCCGCCTAAATGGCAGACAATGTTCCACTCTGCCTCTGTCACCGGTTGCACCGAAAGGCGCGAGTTGTTGATCAATACCATCTGTTCTAACCCCGGAACAGTCTTGCACGCATCCAACGTAACTGGCCGCAGCAACGGTCTGACCGCGCGCACTGTCACACAATCCCAACGCGGATCGTCGGTTGTACTGTCAGGATGCGACAGCCCGCACACCTCGACAATGCCCACCACTTCCTTGCCGATGTTGGAATGGTAGAAAAAACCCAAATCGCCAAGCTGCATCGCGCGCATGTTGTTGCGCGCTTGATAGTTTCGCACGCCATGCCACTCTTCGCCCACCGCGCCCTTGGCGATCTGGTGATGCCAGCCCCATGTGTCCGGCTCTGATTTGAACAGCCAATATGCCATCAGCCGATGACCTTTTTCCATTCGATCAGCGTGGTTTTTTCAAACAGACCCGCCAGCGCATATGGGTCTGCTGCGGCCCAAGCCCGTGCATCGCCCAAGGTTTCCACCGACAGAACGATCAAGCTACCGCACATCTCGCCATTGGCATCCAACAAGGGGCCCGCCATTTCGACAACGCCCGTCGCTTGAATATGGGCCAAATGCGCCGCGCGGTTATCAAGGCGGATTTGCAAAGCATTGGCTTTGTCGGTGCAAAAAAGGGCAACACGCATCGTCTTATTCCTCTTTCAGGGGCCGCGACAGCAGACTGCGGATCGCGTCATTCAGGGTCAGTTTTTGATCAACCAAAGCTGCGACAACCGCAGCAATGGGCATATCGATTTTCTTTTCTTGGGCCAAGCGGGCAACAGCCTTTGCGGTGGCAGCACCCTCAACCGTTATCTTGGCGTCAAAGCTTTTCTGCCCGCCGATCGCTAAGCCATAAGAAAAGTTGCGTGATTGGCTGGATGTACAGGTCAGCACCAAATCCCCAAATCCTGACAACCCGGCCAAAGTCTCGGCGCGTGCGCCCAAACCCACAGCAAGCCGAACCATCTCGGCGTAACCACGGGTGATCACCGCTGCGCGCGCGGACTCTCCTAGCCCCGCACCAATGGCGATGCCTGCCGCAATCGCGATCACGTTTTTCAGTGCACCGCCCAACTCTGCCCCGATCACATCGTCCGTACGGTAAAGCCGCAAAGCAGGGCTCGACAGCAGATGCTGTAGGGCCTCGGCGCGGTCGTGCTGGCACGCAAATGTCAGGGCCGTCGGCAAACCCCGCGCAATATCGGTGGCAAAACTTGGTCCGGTCAGAATGGCGCAAGGCGAATTCGGGCACGCCTTGGTGATCAAACCTGTAGGGCCAAGCAAGCTGTTCAGGTCAACACCTTTGCAGCAGGCGACCAAGGCGGTGCCGTCCAGAAATCCCGCGTGGTCATGCACCAATCCGCCCAAGGATTGCATCGGCACGCTGATCAAGATTGCCGTGGCACCCGCAAGATCGGTCATGCTTGACGTGGGGGTGATCTTGTCGGACAGGGTCACATCTGCAAGCCGCGCATCGTTGCGTCGGGTGCGGGAAATCTCGGCGGCATGCGCAGGATCCCGCGTCCAAAGCCGCACGTCGCGCCCTGCTTGCGCCAAAGACACGGACAAGGCTGTGCCAAACGCCCCTGCCCCAATAACGCCAATCATGCTTTGGGCCCCTTTTTACCCGATCCAAT
>JAAFIJ010000314.1 GCA_013298675.1 Rhodobacterales bacterium
GATCTCGCGCGCTTGATGCCGGCTTGTGCTGGATGCGGCGTTGGGGTGCCGCGTCACTCGACCTGGCCTATGTGGCTGCGGGTCGGTTTGACGGCTACTGGGAACGCGAATTGCAGCCATGGGACATCGCGGCTGGCATCGTCATTGTTAAAGAGGCGGGCGGTTTGGTGTCGGCCATTCGTGACGGCGATGACATCTTGGAAAAAGGCGCGATCATCTGCGCCAATGACGCGCTGTTTGAGCCCTTCCGCAAGATCATTCGCAACGACTGATCTGCACGTGGTGTGTGGATGAGGCCCTAGGCTTTACGATCTGAGGGGTGGTTCACCCCATCGGCCCAAGACACTTCGCCCAAGTCGCGCGGATTGATCCCGTCAAGGATTGCCACGTTCACCCCATATTCATTGGGATTAGATCTGCGTTGATGATGGGTGTAGATGCCGCAGGTTTTGCAAAACCAATGCTTGGCCGTCCTGCTACCCTATTGATAAAGCGACAGATTTTCTGCCCCTCGCACAATCGACACACCGGATAAAGGGGCAGAGACGACAATCGCTCCGCACCGCCTGCAATAGCTGCAATCACAGCGGCGGGCAGTGGTAAAGCCGTCGATCAACACGACGTCCAGCACCACTGCGCCGCAATGACAACTGCCCCTCAATTGCGCGTCACCTTTGGGATAGAACTGCGGGACAGTTTGTATTCTGTCGCCGGATGCGGCGGATGACCTGCGGTGCGGTGCCAAAACGCAGTGCCACCCAGCCGGATCAAGAGGGGAACGGACAGCAGCAATCCACCGATGAACCCACCGGCATGCGCCCAATAGGCGACCCCGCCTCCAGTCGTTGGGGTGACGACCCCGTTGAAAATCTGCAGCGCAAACCAGATACCAAGCACGATCCACGCGGGGATCGGAAAGATGCGAAAGAACACCACAAAGATGAACAAGACATCGACCCGCGCCTTGGGGAACAACAGCAAATAGCCCCCCATCACCCCGGCAATCGCACCCGACGCGCCAACCATAGGCACACCGGAAGATGGATCAGCCGCGATCTGCAAAAACGCGGCCGACGCCCCGCAGGCAAGATAGAACAACAAGAAGCGCAAAGGCCCCATCTCGTCTTCCATGTTGTCACCGTAAATCCACAAAAACAGCATGTTGCCAGCGATATGCATCCAACCGCCATGCAGGAACATAGAGGTCAGGATCGTGACATACCCCTGCCCTTGCATCACCGATTGCGGAACCACCCCCCAAGTGTACAGGAACTCGTTCAGCGCATTTTCGGTTTGAAGGCCCAACCAATAGCCTAAAAACACCGCGATATTCACCGCGATCAGGCCGTAGGTCACAAATGGAGTTCGCCCCGAAGGGTTGTGGTCGCGGATCGGAAACATTTACGCTCTCTTTCTGCACCCAAAATTGGGGCACATTTCACGCAGAGTTTCCGATCCCTCGGCTTAGGTCAAGCGCCAGATACCTCTGCCAACAGCTGCGCATTGCCCCCAGAAGCGGTGGTATCAATGCAGACGTGTCGTTCCAGCACTGCATGAGCGCGGTCCGGCATGGTGCATATCAGCGGCAAAATCGGCCCTGAACGCTCTGCCAAAGCTTTGGCAAAGATCCGCCCTTTGTCGGCGTCGCCCCACCACAAAGCCCCCGAAAACCCGGCAAGTGTGGTCAAAGCAGCGGCGGGCAATCCTGCCGCCAAGACCGCCTGACCACCCAACGCGCGCACGGCATCCGCTTGCGCAGCCGCAGCCGCAGCTGTGGGCCCCAGACACAACAATGGCGCACGGGCGACCGCTGTCAGCCGGTTGGACTCGCCCGTAGGCCCAGGCAACACTACCGCATGTAACGCGGCGCGGCTTACAACGGCTCCGGCCAAGGCACGCGCGGCATCTGCTGCTGCCATCTGCGCCCCATCTGGGATGGCGAGTGGTGCAGGGGTTGCGGTAAAGCGGGTCAAATACTCGGGACCGCCCGCTTTTGGTCCAGTGCCGGAAAGCCCCTCTCCACCAAAGGGTTGGCTGCCCACAACCGCCCCAATTTGGTTGCGGTTCACATAAGTATTGCCCACATTCAGCGCCTCTATCACCGTTTGCACCCGGTCATCTATCCGGGTGTGCAGGCCAAAGGTCAGCCCATAGCCTGTGGCATTGACTGCCGCTACCACGGCGTCAATTTTACCCGCCTTAAAGGTCGCCACATGCAATACCGGGCCAAAAATCTCTCTCGGCATGTCGCTGATCGCGTTCACCCGCAAGATGGTGGGGGCGATAAAGGTGCCCGTCGCAGGCGCGCGCATTTCTTTGATCACACGCCCCTCTTGGCGCGCGGCATCGACATAGGCGCGAATAGCGTCTTGCGCCGCACGATCAATCACCGGGCCCACATCGGTAAACAGCGACCAAGGATCTCCGAGCGTCAATTCATCCATCGCTCCCGACAGCATTTCCAGCACTGTTTCGGCAACATCTTCTTGAACATAAAGACAACGCAGGGCCGAACACCGTTGCCCGGCGGATTGAAAGCTGGATGCCAGAATATCGCGCACGGCTTGCTCGGGCAACGCTGTGCTGTCGACCAGCATTGCATTCAATCCCCCGGTTTCCGCAATCAATGGTGCGACGGGGTCAAGGTTTTCGGCCATCGCGCGACGAATACGCAGCGCAGTCGCGGTAGATCCGGTAAAGGCGACGCCTTTGACCCTTGCATCGCGGGTGATCGTCGACCCCACTGTCCCGTCGCCCGGCAACAATTGAAGCGCAGAGGCGGGCACCCCCGCTTTGTGCAGCAGTTCCACCGCCAAGGCGGCGATCAACGGGGTTTGTTCAGCAGGCTTTGCCAAAACGGCGTTGCCGGCGGCAAGGGCGGCCGCAATCTGCCCCGAAAAGATCGCCAGCGGGAAATTCCAAGGTGAGATGCAAGCAAAGACGCCGCAAGCAGGTGCCGTTAGTCCCACTGCCCCATCGGCATAATAGCGCAGGAAATCGACCGCCTCACGCAACTCTGACACCGCGTCCGCCAGCGTTTTTCCCGCCTCACGTGCCAACAGCGCAAAGATTTGGCCAAACTCTGCTTCGTATAGATCCGCGGCCCTGCGCAACACTTCAGCACGGTCCGCAGGCGCCGCAGCCCATGGTTCGGCCAATCTTAGGGCTGTATCCACATCCGGTACTGCAGATGTCATGACGTGCCCCACCAAACTGCCCGTGGCAGGATCGCGCACTTCGGTCCGAAGACCGCCCACGGCTGCCCC